>NZ_JBQJIN010000014.1:0-134464 GCF_052078695.1 Lysobacter sp. CA196
CGGACCCAGGCCATGATGGCGCCGCGCTCTTCGGGACTCAGGTGGGTGTAGTGGTGGCCCATGTGCAGAACCCTTCGGTGGGTGATGCACTTAAGCTTAGAGACCGCCTAACCAAAGAAGTTGCTTTTCTTTTAATCACAAGCCCGCACGTTCGGCGCATACGCGGGCATGCAACACACGGGACATCCATGTCCCGGTGTTGCACGGCGCGCATCCATGCGCGCCGCCCTCCGGGTGTCCTTTGCCTTGGCGAGTCTTAGACCGCGCACAGCCAGGAGCTAGAGCCAAGCGGAAACTAAGCCGAAACAGTACAGAAGCAAAGCCGAGCGAATCAGAACCTCGCATCGATGGTCAGAAACACCTGCCGCGGTGCGTTGGCGTGGAAGGCGAAGGTCTTGCCCTGCGGATCGGAGGCGCTGAAAGCGGTCAGGTTGCTCGCGGTGCGTTTGTCGGTGAGGTTGCTGCCGTTGATCGCGACCGACCATTGGCGGAACGGGCCCATCGCGCCGAAGGTGTAGCGGGCCGAGGCGTCGAAGGTGGTCGAGCCGCCGAAGCCGTTGTCGTTGGTGTAGGTGTAGTAGCGCTTGCCGGTGTATTTGCCGCTCAGGCTCAGCAGCCAGGGGCCGCTGCGGTAGCTGAGTTCGCTCGACAGCATCTTGTCGGGCACGTCGACCACGCGCTTGTCGCGGGTCTGGATCTCGCGGCCGGCATCGATGTAGTTGTCCTGGTAGGTCGACTTGTTCCACGACAAGGCGTTGTACCACTGGAACCGCTCGCTCGGCTTCCAGATGAAGACCAGCTCGCTGCCGACGCTGTCGACCGAGCCGACGTTGAAGAACTTGGTAATGCACTCGGGGCGAGTACCGGCCTCGATGCTCGAACAGGGGTTGAGCGACAGCAGGCGGTTGTCGAAACGCACCGCGTACAGGCTCAACGAGGCCTGGTAGGTCTCGCCGACGCGGCGGTAGCCGGCTTCGATGGTGCGCGACTCTTCCGGGTCGAGGCTGGCCTTTTGCGCATCGAACGCGGCCTGGTTGATCGCCAGCGGGCCGCCGGCGCCACCGCCGACGAAGGCGGCGACGTTGCGCGTATAAGCCGCAAACAGCTCCTGGCCTTCGCCGAGCTTGTAGCCGATGCCGAGCTGCGGCAGGAAGCTCTTGTCGGTCTTGAGGCGGCCGGTCGCGTTGGGCACTTCCATGGTCGACGGCGCCACCTGGCGCGCGCGCATGTCGACCTGGGTGCTCTTGGCGCCGATGTCGAGGGTCATGCGCCCGTCGAGCAGGCTGATGGTGTCCTGCAGATAGGCCTGGCGCGTGTTGATGCGGTACTTCTGCAAGAACAGGCGGCGGTCCGGGTCGCGCAGGTAACGGTCGTCGTTGACCGGGCCTTCGATGAAATAGAAATTGCGCTGCACGTCGTGGTGGTTGCTCTCGTACCAGAAGCCGCCTTCGATGCGGTGGTTGCCGAGCTCCCAGTTCAACGAGGCCATCGCGCCGTAGCGGTTGATGCCGTAGTTGGTGCTGCGGATCGAGATCGGGATCGCCTTGGCGGTGTTCGGGTAGGAGTAATTGCCCGGCGACCACCAGTGGCCCTGGCCGCGGTTGTCGTGGTAGTAGGCCTGCGACTTCAGCTGCACGCCTTCGCCGAGATTGAACTCGCCGGCGATCGCGGCCAGATGATCGGTGCGCAGCGCGCGGCTGGCGTAGTAGGCATCGTCGATGCTGTTGGCCGGGCCGCTGAAGGCGCAGCGCGGGTCGCCGGCCAGGTGCTGGCGCGCCGGCCACGGGCGCGGCGCGCAATAGGCGGCGGCCAAGGCGCGCTGCCAGTCGGGCTTGTACAGGTTCCAGTCCCAACCGGCGCCGCGCGCGAGCAGGCCCTTGGACAGATAAGCGAAATTGGCCTGGCTGGTCTCGGCGCTGGCGAGGTAGGCGCTGATGCGATGGCCGCCGGCGAAGTTGTAGACCGCCTTGAGGTTGACCTGGTTCTGGTCCTGATTGTCGCCCGGCGCCGACCACATGTCGGCGCTGAGGATCGAACCGGAAAAATACATCGAGAAGCCGCCGTGCTCGCCGGTGTCCAGGCGCGCATAGGTGCGACGGGTGCTGTCGCTGCCGAAGGTCTGGGCCAGGCGCAGGCCGAACTCGGCCTCCGGGTCGGACGAGAAGTACTGCAGGGTGCCGCCGAGGTTGCTGGTCGAGGCGGTGCCGAGCGAACCCACGCCGGCGGCGAGTTCGGCGCCGGCGAGGTTCTCGCCGATCAGGGCGCGGCTGATGCCCAGGCCGTTGTAGTTGCCGTAGCTGTTGTCGCCGAGCGGGATGCCGTCGAGCGTGTAACCCAACAGGCGCTGGTTGAAGCCGCGCAGGCTGATGGTCTGGGATTCCTCGTTGGCGCCGTAGACGTCGTTGGACTGCACCGAGATGCCGGGCAGCTTGTTGAGGATCTTCTGTGCGCTGGTGCCCGGGGCCGGCAGTTCCAGGTCGGCGCGCTTGATGCGCTGGACCTGGCGGGTCTCGCCCATGCCGATCACCGACACCGCATCGAGCGTGGTCGCGTCGCTGTCGGCGGCGGCATCGGCCGCGGCGTCGAGGGCACTTGTTTCGAGGGCACCCGTTTCGAGAGCACCTGTTTCGAGGGCATCCGTTTCGAGAGCGCCGGTTTCGAGCTCGGCGGCCTGGGCCGGCAGCATCGCCAGCACCGACCAGATCGCCAGCACCAGGGTCGGCGTTGCGTGGGCTCGTTTCATTCGCACATCTCCAAAGGGCATCGATCACAGCCGACAAGGATGGCGGTCGCAGATGACGCGGAGATGGCGAGACTGCACACGCGACGATGGGCGCAGGACGTTGCCGGGGCGAGCGCAACCTTTGTCCCCCACCGCGCGAGCCGCGGAGTCATCGACCGCGGTCACGGCGCCGAACGCCTCGCCGCGCCCCATCCGCAGCCGATCGAATGCGCTGCAGGCTTGCATTTCCAGCCTTCGGCGCCGCTCCGGCCGCCCTAACCCTAAGGTGCTATTGGTCGCTGCCGGCCGCGCGCCCACCATCGGCAACGGGCGCAGGGACGTGCCGCCGTCGTGCCATGGCCGTTCCGCGATGTATCTCTCATCGAACGATCCGGCGCCGTCCCTTCCGTTACCAGGAGCCGCCGTGAGCGCCACCACCGCCGACACTCTCCTCGCCAGCGCACCGGCCATGAGTCCCAGCCAGCGCCTGAAGTCGATCTTCTCCGGATCGATCGGCAATCTGGTCGAGTACTACGATTGGTACGTCTACAGCGCGTTCTCGCTGTACTTCGCCCACGTGTTCTTCCCCAAGGGCGACAGCATCTCGCAGGCGCTCAATGCCGCGGCGATCTTCGCCGTCGGCTTCCTGATGCGCCCGCTCGGCGGCTGGGTGTTCGGCCGCTACGCCGACCGGCGCGGCCGCAAGGCGGCGCTGATGCTGTCGGTGCTGATGATGTGCACCGGTTCGCTGATCATCACCTTCACCCCGGGCTACGAGACCCTCGGCATCTTCGCGCCGATCCTGCTGGTGTTCGCACGCCTGTTGCAGGGGCTCAGCGTCGGCGGCGAATACGGCAGCTCGGCGACCTACCTCAGCGAGATGTCCTCGCGCGAGAACCGCGGCTTCTGGTCGAGCTTCCTCTACGTCACCCTGATCATGGGCCAGCTGCTCGCCCTGATGGTGCTGATCGTGCTGCAGCAGTTCGTGCTCGACGATGAGCAGCTCAAATCCTGGGGCTGGCGCATCCCGTTCGCGATCGGCGCCCTCGCCGCGGTGATCGCCCTGTACCTGCGCCGCAACATGCAGGAAACCGAATCCTTCACCAAGCTCAAGGCCAGCGACACGCCGCTGCGCAAGGAAGGCTCGCTGCGCACGCTGATGCAGCACCCGCGTGCGGTATTGACCGTGATCGGCCTGACCATGGGCGGCACCTTGGCGTTCTACACCTACACCAACTACATGTTGAAGTTCCTCACCATCAGCACCGGCTTCGACAAGGAGACCGCGTCGCTGATCAATGCCGCGACCCTGTTCGTCTACATGCTGATGCAGCCGCTGGTCGGCGCGCTGTCCGACCGCATCGGCCGGCGCCCGCTGCTGATCGCCTTCGGCGTGCTCGGCACGGTGCTGACGGTGCCGGTGATGCACCTGATCCAGGGCGCGCAGACGCCGGTGCAGGCGTTCTGGCTGATCATGATTTTGCTGAGCGCGGTCAGCGGCTACACCGCGATCAATGCGGTGGTGAAGGCCGAACTGTTCCCGGTCGAGATCCGCGCGCTCGGCGTCGGCCTGCCCTATGCGCTCACCGTCGCGCTGTTCGGCGGCACCGCCGAACCGGTCGCACTGTGGTTCAAGAAGATCGGCATGGAGACCGGCTTCTTCTGGTACGTCAGCGCCTGCATCGCCTGCTCGCTGCTGGTCTACACCCTGATGCCCGACACCCGCAAGCATTCGCACATCGACCGCGACTGAGCGCCACCGCTCCACTCGTTGCTCGTTCCTCTCCACTCGTTCCTCGCCTGAGTACCCGCCATGAAAAAGTCCGGCTCGCGTTTCTACCTCTGGGTGCTCGGCGCCATCCTCCTGGGCGGCGTGGTCGGCCATTTCTTCCCGGACTTCGCGGTCAAGCTCAAACCGCTCGGCGACGGCTTCATCTCGCTGATCAAGATGCTGATCGCGCCGATCATCTTCCTGACCGTGGTGCTCGGCATCGCCGGCGTTTCCGACGTCAAGAAGGTCGGCAGGGTCGGCGTGAAAGCCATCCTGTATTTCGAGGTCGTCTCGACCTTCGCCCTGGTGATCGGCCTGATCGTGGTCAACACGCTCAAGCCCGGCGCCGGCTTCAACGCCGATCCGGCCACCCTGGATGCGAGCGCGGTCGAGAAGTACGCCGCGGCGGCCAAGGACCAGAGTACGGTCGATTTCCTCCTGCATATCATTCCCAAGACCTTCACCGACGCCTTCACCGGCAACGGCGACCTGTTGCAGGTGTTGTTGCTCGCGGTGCTGTTCGGTTTCGCCCTGCTGCACATCGGCAAGACCGGCGAGAAGATCGTCGACCTGTTCGAATCGGTGTCGAAGGTGTTCTTCGGCATGATGAGCATGATCATGAAGCTGGCCCCGATCGGCGCCGGCGCGGCGATGGCCTTCACCATCGGCAAGTACGGCGTCGACTCGCTCGGCCCGCTGGCGCGCCTGATGGGCAGCTTCTACCTGACCTGCGCGGTGTTCATCCTGGTCGTGCTCGGCACCATCGCCCATTTCACCGGCTTCAGCATCCTGCGTTTCATCCGCTACATCCGCGACGAACTGCTGCTGGTGCTCGGCACCTCCTCGTCGGAGTCGGCGCTGGTGCCGCTGATGCGCAAGCTCGAACGCCTGGGCTGTTCCAAGCCGGTGGTCGGCCTGGTGGTGCCGAGCGGTTATTCCTTCAACCTCGACGGCACCAACATCTACCTGACGATGGCGACGATCTTCATCGCCCAGGCGCTGAACGTCGACCTGACCCTGACCCAGGAACTGACCCTGCTGGCGGTGGCGATGCTGACCTCGAAGGGCGCGTCGGGCGTCACCGGCGCCGGTTTCATCACCCTCGCCGCGACCCTGACCGTGGTACCGGCGGTGCCGGTCGCGGGCCTGGCGCTGATTCTCGGCATCGACCGCTTCATGAGCGAGGCGCGCGCGCTGACCAACTTCATCGGCAACGGCGTAGCCACCATCGTGGTCGCGCGCTGGGAGAACGAACTCGACCGCGACAAGCTCAATCACGAGCTGCTCAACCCGCCGAGCGCGACCGAACTCGACGCCGCCCTGCCCTCGGACACGCATCCGCCGCTGGCCGACAAGACCGCCTGACTCCCGATTTTTCAGTAGTACCTCCTCCCTAGCCATCGCCGCAGCCGGACGCACCGCGTCCGGCACGGCACGCTGCTGCCAGGACGGCTGCCGCACGACCCTGGAGCCCGTCCCGATGCCGCGTCCCGATCGTCTCGCCCTCGCCTTGTCCGCCGCCGTGTTGTCCGGCGCCCCGCTCTTCGCCCAGGCCGCGGGCTTCGACGACTGGCCGACCAAGTACAGCTTCGACAACGGCACCGAGTTGTCGGCCACCGGCAATTTCGCCTACGACGTGGTCGACTTCTCCGGCGATAGCGGCTACGGCACCGCCGCGACCACGCTCAGCGACGACGGCCACTACCGGCGCCGCGAATTCGGCATCGGCCTGAAGAAGAAGGACGTCTACGATTTCACCGCGGTGATGGACTTCGAGTCCAAACTCTGGCTCGACGTCGCCCTGCGCGTGGAAACCAAGGCCTTGTTCGGCGCCGACTACGGCAAATTGCGGGTCGGCTATTTCAAGACCCCGGTCAGCATGGAAAGCGTGGCGGCCTCGCGCACCGGTAGCATGATGGAACTGTCGGAGGCCTCTCAGGCGATATTCCAGGGACGCCGCACCGGCGTGGAATGGTCGCTGGAGCGGCCGCGCTACGCCTTCAGCACCGCGTATTTCTTCGGCCACGACCTGCAGGGCGACAACCCCGGCACCACCGCCGCGGCGCGCGCGGTGTGGACGCCCGTCAAGGACAAGAACCGCGTCGTGCACCTGGGCCTGACCGGCTCGGTCGAGAACCCGCACGGGTTCCGCGACGGGCGCGGCACTTACTCCGGCCCGTCGGCGCGGTTTCGCGCGCGCCCCGAAAACGGGCTGACGTCGGTGCGCCTGGTCGACTCGGGCAGCCTGCGCAACACCGACCGCATCGTGCGCAACGGCCTGGAAGCCTTGTGGATCGACGGCCCCTGGTCGCTGCAGGCGGAATGCCTGCGCGCAAGCGCCGAACGCGACCATGGCGCACGCGATTTCACCGCCCAGGGCTACTACGTCACCGGCAGTTGGGTGGTGACCGGCGAAACGCGGCCCTACAGCAACAACAACGTCGCCAACGTCAAACCGGCGCACGGTTATGGCGCGGTGGAACTGCTCGCGCGTTACGGGGAACTCGACCTCGACGACGGCGGCATCGCCGGCGGCCGCCAACGCGACCTGACCCTCGGCGTGAACTGGTACCTGACCACGCACTTCAAGCTCCAGGCCAACTACGTGCGCGTGTCGGCCGACAAGGGCGTGCTGTCGGCGGATCCGCAAATGCTGGAGCTGCGGGCGCAGATGCATTTCTGAGAGTACGCAGAGTTGTCGGCAGATTGCGTCGATGTTGTCTTGCCACGGTCCCGGCTTGCGCCGCTCCTACCCTTTGGATGCGTTGCTCTGGGGTAGGAGCGGCGCGAACCCTCGACACCCGGCGCCCGTCCGACCACCGCCCCAAACCGGTTAGTCTTGCACCGAGGCCCCAGCGAGCCCCGCCACCGTGATTCCCCGCCCCCGCCAGCTCAAGACCGCGCTATGGATCGCCGCGATCCTGGCCGTGCTGTTGCTGGCGATGCTGATCGCCGGACGCATCGCCTATTCGCAGGCGCTGCAGCGCCAGGCCACCGAGGCGCGCGCCCTGCTCGATCAACGTGCCCAGGTCATCGAACAGCACATCGACCGCTACCGGATCATGCCGGCGGTGCTGTCGCTGGATCCGCAACTGCGCGCCACCCTCGCCAACCCCGACGACACCCTGCAGCGCCAGCGCGCCAACGAACGCCTGGTCCAGCTCAACTTCGCCAACCGCACCAGCACCCTGACCCTGATCGACGGCAACGGCATCGGCATCGCGGCGAGCAACTGGGCCGGGGCGAACAGCAACGTCGGCCACTCTTACGCCTTCCGTCCTTATTTCCAGCAGGCGATGACCGAAGGCACCGGCGAGTTCTATGCGATCGGCGTCACCACCCACGTGCCCGGCCATTTCATCGCTCGCGCCATCCACGACGAACGCGGCGGCGCAGTCGGCGCGGTCGCGGTCAAGGTGGAACTCGAAGACATCCGCTCGGACTGGAGCGAACGCGGCGACCTGGTCCTGCTCAGCGACGCCAACGGCGTGGTGTTCCTGAGCGCGAAGCCGCAATGGCGCTATCGCATGCTGGAAACGCCGACCCCGGCGCAACGCCGCGAACTGCAGCTGACCCGCCAATACCAGGGGCAGTCCTTGCGCCTGGCCTCGATCCGGCTCGAACGCGACATCGGCGGCGGCGCGCGCGTGGTGCGCTTGCGCGACCCGGCCATGCGCGAACCGATGCTGTGGCAATCGCTGCACCTGCCGCGCGAAAACTGGACCTTGCACCTGCTGCGCGACACCACGCCAAGCCTGCGCACCGCCTGGATCGCACGCGCGGTCGCCGCAGGCGGCTGGTTGTTGCTGGTCTCGCTGGCCCTGCTGATCCTGCAGCGTCATCGCATCGCGACCCTGCGCCTGCGCAGCCGGCAGGAACTGGAAAAGATGGTCGAGCACCACGCCGAGGCCTTGCGCACCGCGCAGGACGGCGTGGTCCAGGCCGCGCGCCAGGCCAGCCTCGGCGAGGGCCACAGCCTGGAGCACTTACCGCAAGGCGTCAGCGTGGTCGACGCACAATTGCGCCTGGTCGCCTGGAATCAGCGCTACGCCGAGTTGTTCCGCTATCCGCTCGAACTGCTGCAGGTCGGGCGGCCGATCGAAGACCTGATCCGCTACAACGCCCGCCGCGGCCTGCTCGGCAGCGATCCCGAAGAGGCGATCCGCCGTCGCCTCGATCATCTGCAGCGCGGCCAGCCGTATCTGCACGAACGCGAGCGACCCGACGGCACGGTGATCGAGATCCGCGGCAACCCGATGCCCGACGGTGGCTTCGTCACCAGCTATGCCGACATCACCGCCTACAAGCAAGCCGCGCGCGATCTGCGCACGCTCGCCGACAGCCTCGAACGCGGTATCGAGCAACGCACCAGCGACCTGCAGACCGCCAAGGGCGAGGCCGAACGCGCCAACCGCTCCAAGACCCGTTTCGTCGCCGCCGCGGTGCACGACTTGTTGCAGCCCTTGAACGCGGCGCGCATGTATTTGTCGTCGCTGCGCCGGCGCGTCGATGCCGAAGGCCGCGAACTCACCGACCACATCGAGGCCGCGCTGGCGGCGCAGGACGACATCCTGTCGAGCCTGCTCGACATTTCGCGCCTGGAATCGGGCGCGCTCGAAGTGCGCCGCGCCGCCCTGCCGTTGGCGCGTGTGTTCGCCACCATCGACAGCCAGTTCCGCATCCTGGCCGAATCGCGCGGGCTGCGCCTGCATTGCATCGCCTCCAGCGCCGTGGTCGACAGCGACGAGGTGCTGCTGCGCCGGATCGTGCAGAACTTCCTCTCCAACGCCTTGCAATTCACCCCGCGCGACGGCCGCATCGTGCTCGGCGCACGGCGTCTGCGCGACGGTCTGCGGATCGAAGTCTGGGACACCGGCCCGGGCATTGCGGCCAACAAACTCGAACTGATTTTCGAAGAATTCCAGCGCCTCGACCTCGGCGTCGAAGCACCGCCGCGCGGCGCCGGGCTCGGCCTGGCGATCGTGCGTCGCGTCGCCCAGTTGCTCGACCACCGCGTCGCGGTGCGCTCGTGGCCGGGCCGCGGCAGCGTGTTTTCGGTGGAAGTGCCGTATGCGGCCGTGCAAGCCGAACCGGTCGCGGCCGCATCTTCGGGCCAGACCCACGACAGCGAAGCAGGGTCCGACCTCGACCCGTTATTGCGCGGCCGTCGGGTGTGGGTGATCGACGACGACCTGCATTCGCGACAAGCCGCGCAACGGCTGCTCAGCGACTGGGGCTGCCGCGTCGACACTGCCACCGACGCCGCCGGCGCCCTGCATATGGCCGCATCGCTGGCCATGCCCGAACTGTTGCTGCTCGATTACCGCCTCGGCGAAAGCACCGGCTTCGAACTGGCTGCGCAACTCGAAGCCGAGTGGGAGCGCATGCCGCCGGTGGTGCTGATGTCGGCCGACGCCGACGCCACCTTGCGTCCGCGAGCCGCCGAACGCGGCTGGAGCTTCCTGCCCAAACCGCTCAAACCGGCCGCGTTGCGCGCGCTGTCGATGCGCTTGCTGGGGCGAGGTGTGGGTGAAAGTCGCCCCCTTTGACAAAGGAGGCTGCGCCCTGCTCAGCCACGAGGCATGAACTCGGCATAGTGGCACGGGAGATTTGCTTTAACCCTCGTTGCAGAGCCAAAGCAAATCCCCCCTGCCCCCCTCAACAAAGGGGGGAACGGCACGGCAGATCTAGCGTGTTGTCGCGTCATACAAGATCCCTCGCCATATCGAAGATACCGATCGTGAAAGTCGCCCCCTTTGACAAAGGGGGCTGCGCCCTGCGCGGCTATGAGGCCTGAATTCGACTCAGTGGCGCGGGGGATTTGCTTTAGCGCTCGTTGCAGAGCCAAAGCAAATCCCCCTGCCCCCCTTTGCAAAGGGGGGAAGCTGCACGGCTGATCTGGCGCGTTGTCGCGTCATGCAGAATCCCTCGCTGCATCGAAGATGCCGACCGTGAAAGTCGCCCCCTTTGACAAAGGGGGCTGCGCCCTGCGCGGCTATGAGGCCTGAATTCGACTCAGTGGCGCGGGGGGGCTTTAGCGCTTACTGCAAAGCCGAAGCAAATCCCCCCTGCCCCCCCTTTTGCAAAGGGGGGAACTGCACGGCTGCCTTGTCGCGTTATCGGCCCTGCAAGATTCCATGTCGCATCAGAAAGCCAACCGTTGAGTCGCCCCCTTTGACAAAGGGGGCTGCGCCCTGCACGGCTACGAGGCCTGAGTTCGATTCAATGGCGCGGGGGATTTGCTTTAGCTCTCACTGCGAAGCCAAAAGCCCCAGCCCCTTTTTCAAAGGGAGGAACGGCGCGCGGGTTCCGGCGTCCTCTTCTGCTACTACGCTGTCGAGCCGTGCAAGTCCGCGACTTCGTCTTCCAGCGACAAGCCCTTCACCAACACCGCCGCCTGGGTGCGCGAATGGCAGCCGAGTTTGCGCAGGATCGCGGTGACGTGGATCTTCACCGTGTTCTCGGCCAGCGACAACTCATAGGCGATCTGTTTGTTGAGCAGGCCGTCGGCCAGGCGCATCAACACGCGCAATTGCTGCGGCGTCAGCAACGCGAGTTTGTCCGCGAGCTGGGCATCGTGTTCGTCGCGCTCGGCCTTCTGCGCCGGAAACCAAATGTCGCCGGCCAGTACCGCCTTTACCGCTTCGCCGAGCACCGTGGTCGGCGCCGACTTCGGCACGAAAGCGGCCGCGCCGAACTGCTGGGCGCGGCGGATCGTGCGCGGGTGTTCGTTGGAGGAAATGATCACCACCGGCAACTCGGGCCGCTCGCCGCGTGCGTACACCAGCGAGGAGAAGCCCATCGCGCCGGGCATCATCAGATCGAGCATGGCCAAGTCGAATTCCTCGCCGCTGCCGATGGCCGCCTCGAGCGCGCTCTGGCTCGACACCTCGACGATGCTCGCGCCCGGCGCGATCTCGCCGAGCGCATAGCGCAACGCCGCCCGGAACATCGGGTGGTCGTCGGCAATCAGCAGGCGCAGGGTCTCGCTCATCGGACTGGGTCCCCCTCGGACTTCGGAGCGGGATCGATGCTACACGCTCGAGGCCGGTTCGGCGGCAGAGGAGCCGGCCCTTCTCCCGCTTGAGGAAAGGTTGCCGCGGCGCCGTAATGTGCCGACGAGGCGGATCGCCATCCTGCTGCCCTCATCCGGCCCTGCGGGCCACCTTCTCCCGCAGGCGGGAGAAGGGTTCAAGGCCGCCGGCGATCTCGGCTCCCGTCTCCCTCTCCCACTTGCTGGGTGAGGCGCTCGCGACAACGACGACGAATCGCTCCTGCGACCCCAAACAAAAACGGGGCGGCCAAGGCCGCCCCGTTCATGCATCGCGATCGCAGCGCGATCAGCCCAGCAGGTGGGCCACGCCGGCGCGCTCTTCTTCGAGCTCGGCCAGGGTCTTGTCCATGCGCTCGCGGCTGAAGGCGTCGATTTCGAGGCCTTCGACGCGGGTGTACTCGCCGTTCGCGGTGATCACCGGCACGCCGTACATCACGCCTTCCGGAATGCCGTAGCTGCCGTCGGACGGCACGCCCATGGTCACCCACTTGCCGTCGCTGCCGAGCACCCAGTCGCGGATGTGGTCGATCGCAGCGTTGGCCGCCGAAGCCGCCGAAGACAGGCCGCGCGCTTCGATGATCGCCGCGCCGCGCTTGCCGACGGTCGGGATGAAGCTGTCGGCGTTCCAGGCGGCGTCGTTGATCTTGTCCTTCAGCGACACGCCGCCGGCCTTGGCGAAGCGGTAGTCCGGGTACATGGTCGGGCTGTGGTTGCCCCACACGATCAGGCTGTCGATGTCGCCCACGGCGACGCCGGCCTTGGCGGCGAGCTGGCTCAGCGCGCGGTTGTGGTCCAGGCGCAGCATGGCGGTGAAGTTCTTCGCCGGCAGATCCGGCGCCGACTTCATCGCGATGTAGGCGTTGGTGTTGGCCGGGTTGCCGACCACCAGCACCTTGACGTCGCGCGAGGCGACCTTGTTCAGCGCGGCGCCCTGGGCGGTGAAGATCTTGGCGTTCTCCAGCAGCAGGTCCTTACGCTCCATGCCCGGGCCGCGCGGACGCGCGCCGACCAGCAGGGCCACGTCGGCGTCCTTGAACGCGACTTCGGCGTCGTCGGTCCCGATCACGCCGGCCAGCAGCGGGAACGCACAGTCCTCAAGCTCCATGATCACGCCCTTCAGCGCGGCCTGGGCCTTTTCGAGCGGCAGTTCGAGCAACTGCAGGATGACGGGCTGGTCCTTGCCGAGCATTTCGCCGGAGGCGATGCGGAACAGCAGCGAGTAGCCGATCTGGCCGGCAGCACCGGTGACGGCAACGCGGACGGGGGTCTTCATCGGGGTGTTTCCTTCGCTAGTTGATCGATGGTGCGGGCGCGGAGCCCGCCAAGGTGATCGTGAATGAGGGTGCGAAAGCGCTACGCGCTTTCAGAGTGGATTGCCGCGCCAAGCGCTTTCAGAATCGATAGCCGCGCCAGGCGCATTCGGAGTCGATAACGGCGTCAGGGGCCTTAGAGCCGATAGCCCAGCGGTTTCAGCCGGTCCTTGATCTCGTCCATGTCGTAGCCGTAGACGATCTCCTGGCCGACGATCGTCACCGGCACGCCGCGCGCGCCGACCGCGCTCATGGCGCGTTGGCCGGCGGGCGTGTCGATGTCGATGATGCTGTAGCGCACGTCGGCGAGCTCGAAATCCTTGCGCAGCTTTTCGCAGTAGCCGCACCAATCCGCGGCCAGCATCACGATGCGCTTGTCGCCGGTCTGGTGCCGCGGGTCGTCGGGTTTCAGTTCCGCCTGGCGGGTGGCGAACCAGGCGGTATCGCCCTTGTAGGCCAGCGCATACGCGCCACCGGCCAGACCGAGGATCAGCAGGACGGTGAGTACGCGCATGCGGGGCTTTCCTTGGCTACGTCAGTGATGGGACTGCGCCGGGCTCAGACGAGCTCGGCGAAGAACTCCTGGAACCGCTGCAGGCCCGGTGCGAGCTGCGGCGTCGGGCAGGTGTAGCTGATGCGCAGCGCGCGCGACTCGCCGAACGCCGAACCCGGCACGCAGGCGACGCCCTTGGTTTCCAGCAGCGCGCTGCAGAAATCCATGTCGTTGCCGATCTTCAGGCCGCTCGGCGCATGGGTCTTGCCGAAGGCGACGCTGATGTCCGGGAACACGTAGAACGCGCCCTGCGGACGCGGGCAGACCAAGCCCGGAATCGCGTTCATCACCGCCATGACCTGGTCGCGCTTGGCCTGGAACTCGGCGCATTTCTGGGTCGGCACGTCCTGCGGGCCCGACAGCGCGGCGACCGCGGCGGCGGTGACCATCTCGGGCACGTTGGTGATGTGGTTGGAGTTCATCGTGGTCACGGCCTGGGCGACCGATTCCGGCCCCGCCATGAAGCCCACGCGCCAACCCGGCATGCCGTAGGTCTTGGACAGCGAGTCGATGAAGATCACGCGGTCGCGCAGTTCCGGACGGGCGTGGACGAAGTTGTGGTAGCCCAGGCCGTCGAACACCATGCGGTTGTAGATGTCGTCGGTGATGATCCAGGTGTCCGGATACTTCGCCACGACGTCGGCCAGCGCGTCGATTTCTTCCTTCCCGTAGACCATGCCGGTCGGGTTGGACGGGTTGTTGAACAAGAACACCTTCGGCTTCTTCGCCAGTGCGGCGTCGAGCTGGGCGGGGGTGAGCTTGTAGTCCTGCGAGGCCGGGCACGGCAGCAGGTCGATCTGGGCGTTGACGATCTCGGCGATGTCGAGATAGCTGGTCCAGTACGGGGTCGGGAACGCGATCGTGTCGCCTTCGTCGAGCAGCGCCTCGGCGATGTTGTAGATCACGTGCTTGGCGCCGATGCCGGTGGCGACGTTGACGCGGCCGTAGCCGGTCAGGCCGATCTTGCCCATGTGCTCGATGAAGGCATCCAGCAATGCGTCGGCACCGCGGTTGCTGCCGTACTGGCCGCTGTCTTTGGCCAGCGCATCGCGCACGGCGGCGTAGACATGGTCGCCGGGCAGAAAGTTGGGAACGCCGATCGAAAAGCTGATGATGTCGCGGCCTTCGGCTTTGAGCCGCTTGGCCTTTTCGGCAACCTGCATGATCGCGCTGGGCTTGGCGCGACCGATGCGCCGGGCGAGCTGGGGCATCGTCTTGAACCTCGTGGGGTGGTGTACGACGGAGCTGGTGCGGGATGAGGAGCGTGCGCGAGACGGCAGTGGCGGCGCGTCGGCGTGCCCGGCAGCTGAAGAACAATGCTCCGGAAACGCCTGCCGGAACCACTGGTTCGAGCCGCAAAATGGTAGCACAGCGTCGCCGCCACGCCGGCTTCGATCACGCCTGTTTACGCGCCCGGATCGGCGTCTTCGCCGCCGTTCGCGGTGCCCGATCGGCGCGCCGCTTTGCCCGGACGGCCGCTTCGGCGCGGTCGCGGGGCCACCGCCGCGGCGGATGTCGGCGGCAGCGCCCCGAAAACGAAAAGACGGCCTTGCGGCCGTCTTTCGTGTACTGCCTTCGGCCAGGACGGCGAGCGCCGCAGCCCCGCCACGCCTCAGGCGCGAGCGTTCTCGTCGAGGACCTTGTTCCAGTCGGCGACGCGCTCGGCCTTGGCGGCCAGGGCGCCGGCGACATCGCCTTCGATCTTGACCGACTTGATCTTGTCGCCCTGCTTGACCGCGTCGACCACGTCCAGGCCTTCGAGGACCTTGCCGAATACAGTGTGCTTGCCGTCGAGCCAATCGCAGACGATATGGGTGATGAAGAACTGGCTGCCGTTGGTGCCCGGGCCGGCGTTCGCCATCGACAGCACGCCGCGCTGGTGGCCCAGGCCGTTACGGGTCTCGTCTTCGAAACGGTAGCCCGGGCCGCCGGTGCCGGTGCCCTGCGGGCAACCGCCCTGGACCATGAAGTTCGGGATGACGCGGTGGAAGTTCAGGCCGTCGTAGAAGCCGCGCTGGGCCAGATTGACGAAGTTGGCGACGGTCAGCGGCGCCTTGTCGGCGGCGAGTTCGACGCGGATCGGGCCGCGGTCGGTGTCGAAAGTGGCGATCAGGCTCATACAGCGGACTCCAGATGGTGCGAGGGGATGGGATAACGGACGTTCGGCAGCCGACATGGCGGCGCCCGGGACCATCCACAAGGGTACCCGATGGGCGATTCGGCCGGCCCGCCATGAACCGTGCGCGGCCGCGCCCGCGGCAGCCCGCCGGCGCCCCGATTCAGCGCGAGCGCAGGAAAACCCCGCTTCAACGGGCCTCGGCGCGGCGGCCTGCCGGCCCGGATCGCCTGCCCCATTCATAAAACTGGCCCCCAGGCGAATAAATCCTCGCTCCCGCCGGCACTTGCCATCTTTGCCCGCTATAATGATCGGCTTACTTCCTCAGCTATAGCGCCTTCCGGCGTCCAATCGCATGTCCATCGAACGCCTGCGCAATATCGCCATCGTCGCCCACGTCGACCATGGCAAGACCACTCTCGTCGACTGCCTGCTCAAGCAGTCGGGCACCCTGTCCGAACGCACGGTGCTGGCCGAGCGCGCGATGGACAGCAACGACCAGGAAAAGGAACGTGGCATCACGATCCTGGCCAAGAACACCGCCATCACCTGGCAGGGCAACCGCATCAACATCGTCGACACCCCAGGCCACGCCGACTTCGGCGGTGAGGTCGAGCGCGTGCTGTCGATGGTCGACTCGGTGCTGATCCTGGTCGACGCGATGGACGGCCCGATGCCGCAGACGCGCTTCGTCACCCAGAAGGCCTTCGCGATGGGCTTCAAGCCGATCGTGGTGGTCAACAAGATCGACCGCCCGGGCGCCCGTCCGGACTGGGTCATCGACCAGGTGTTCGACCTGTTCGACAAGCTCGGCGCCACCAACGAGCAGCTCGACTTCCCGATCGTGTACGCCTCGGCGCTGCACGGCTACGCCAGCCTCGACGACGCCGCGCGCGACGGCGACATGACCCCGCTGTACGAAGCGATCATGAAGCACGTCCCGCCGCCGGAGGTCGACCTCGACGGCCCGTTCCAGATGCGCATCAGCCAGCTGGACTACAGCAACTTCGTCGGCCTGATCGGCATCGGCCGCATCCAGCGCGGCAAGGTCCGCCGCAACATGCCGGTCAGCGTGATCGACCGCGAAGGCAAGAAGCGCCAGGGCAAGGTCCTGCAGGTGCTCGGCTTCATGGGCCTTGAGCGCCTGGAAACCGAGGAAGCCGAGGCCGGCGACATCGTCGCCATCTCCGGCGTCGCCGAGCTGTCGATCTCCGACACCGTGTGCGCGCTGGACACCCCGGAAGCGCTGCCCGCCCTGACGGTGGACGAGCCGACCATCAGCATGACCTTCCAGGTGAACAACTCGCCGTTCGCCGGCAACAAAGAGCTCAGCGGCGGCAAGTTCCTCACCAGCCGCCAGCTGCGCGAGCGCCTGGAGCGCGAAACCCTGCACAACGTGGCGCTGAAAGTCGAAGAAGGTTCCGACCCGGACAAGTTCCTGGTCTCGGGCCGCGGCGAACTGCACCTGTCGGTGCTGATCGAGAACATGCGCCGCGAAGGCTTCGAGCTGGCCGTGTCGCGTCCGGAAGTCATCATCAAGGAAATCGACGGCAAGCTGATGGAGCCGATCGAGCAGTTGGTGGTCGACATCGAAGAGCAGCACCAGGGCGGCGTCATGGAAAAGCTGGGCACCCGCAAGGCGCAGCTGAAGAACATGGAGCCCGACGGCAAGGGTCGCGTGCGCCTGGACTACATGATCCCGGCGCGTGGCCTGATCGGCTTCCAGAACGAGTTCCGCACCCTGACCCAGGGTTCGGGCCTATTGTTCCACGTGTTCGACCATTACGGCCCGAAGGAACAGGGCGCGATCGCCAAGCGCATCAACGGCGTGATGATCGCGAATGCGCCGGGCGCCACCCCGGCCTACTCGCTGGGCCCGCTGCAGGATCGCGGTCGCCTGTTCGCCGCCGAGGGCGACAACGTGTACGAGGGCCAGCTGATCGGCATCCACTCCAAGGACAACGATCTCACCGTCAACGCCATCAAGACCAAGCCGCTGACCAACATGCGCGCTTCGGGCAAGGACGATGCGATCCAGCTGAGCCCGGCGATCAAGTACACGCTGGAACAGGCGCTGGACTTCATCGAGGACGACGAGCTGGTCGAAGTCACCCCGAAGGAAATCCGCCTGCGCAAGAAGTTCCTCACCGAGAGCGATCGCAAGCGCGCCTCCCGCGCGGCCTGATCGTTAGCACCGCCGCCTTGCTGTAAGGCGGCATCGCCCCAACGCTCCTGTCCCGTTCGCGGGAGAGGCCTGGGGCCAGGGAACGCGCGCCGATGGCGCGCGTTCCGGTTTCTACGGCCGCTCCCCTCGGCCGGCCGACACCGGCACGATCGTCGAACGCACGATCGATGGCAGGCGCCGGGAACCCTGACGCGCAACCGGGATCGAACGCCGCATGTCCATGCACGATCTGATCATGTCCGATTCCAACAGGTCCGATTCCAACAGGTCCGATTCCAACAGGTCCGATTCCAGCCGGTTCGATCCGAGCCGATTCGATCCGAGCCCGTTCGATTCCTGCCGGTTCGTTTCGAACCGACACGCGAAGTCTCGCCTGCGGTCCGCACCCGGCGCAGCGCAATGACGCCGACCGACCCCGATTACGACAGCGATTACGACAGCGACCCCAAGGCCCATCCGGGCCTGCACCTGATCGCCGCGGTCGAGGCGACCAAGGGCGTGCTCGCGCTGTCGGCCGCCAGCGGCCTGGAACTGCTCGGCCCGGCCCCGTTGCAGCGCTGGATCGAAGAACTCATCAAGCGCTTCCATCTCGACCCCGAGCACGGCTCGCTGGCCTGGCTCGCGCACGCGATCGACCCGCATGCGGTGCACCTCGCCGCCGGCGTGGTGCTGGCCTACGGCCTGCTGCATCTGATCGAAGCCTGGGGCCTGTGGAAGGCCAAGGCCTGGGCCTCGTGGCTCGGCTGTCTCGGCGCGGCGGCGTATCTGCCGTTCGATCTCTACGCCTTGTATCGCCATCCCGGCTGGCTGGCCATTGCAGTTCTCATAATCAACGTGATCGTGGTTTGGGTTCTCGGCCGCGACCTGTTCAAACGTCGCCACTGACGTCCGCCGTCACGGTTCGGCGGCAACGCCGGCGGCGCGTCGGACGGTTACGCCCGCTTCGCGATCGGGCTCGAAATCACAGGCGGCGCTCATCGAGCGGGTGTATCGTTTTGAGGTCGCGGCCCCGGCCGCAACCGCAGGCCGCGGCTTCCGCATCCCGGCTTGCGCGACGCAAGGCCGTGCGGACGCGCGCAAGCCATCGCCCGCGGTTCCACCGTCCCGGCAAGGCCCCACTCCCCAACGCGAGGAACGTACATGAAGACCTGGTCCAAGCCTCAGATCCGCGAAATCTCGGTCGGCTGCGAAATCAATTCGTACTCCTCCGGCGACCTGTTCTGAATCATGCCCGCTTCCGCCGTCGCAACGCGCGCGAATCGTAACGCTGGCCCGATGGCGACACGATGATGCATATCGTCGTGCTCGGTGCGGCGGCCGGAGGCGGTTACCCGCAGTGGAATTGCAACACCCCCGGCAGCCAGCGCGCCTGGCGTCAGGAGCCCGGCCATAAGCGCCGCAGCCAGGCCAGCATCGCGGTCAGCGCCGATGGCGAACGCTGGCTGCTGATCAACGCCTCGCCCGATTTCCGCCAGCAGGTGCTGGCCATTGAGCGGCTGTGGCCGCAACGCGGCCTGCGCCATTCGCCGATCGAGGCGGTGTTGCTGACCAGCGGCGAGATCGACCATATCGCCGGCCTGCTGTCGATGCGCGAACGCCAGCGCTTCGACCTGTGGGCCAGCGCACGTGTGTTGCAGTTGCTGCGCGACAATCCGATCTTCGACGCGCTCGATCCCGAATACGTGACGCGCAAGCCGCTGCCCCTCGATGCGCCGCTCGATGTCGCCGGCCTCGACGCTCCGCTCGGCCTGCGCGTGACCGCGTTCAGCGTGCCCGGCAAGGTGCCGTTGTTCATGGAATCGCGCAGCGGCGGCGACCTCGCCGGCTCGGCCGAGGAAACCGTCGGCCTGGAGATTTCCGACGGCGCGCAACGCTGCTTCTATATCCCCGGCTGCGCGGCGATGACGCCGGCTTTGCGCGAACGCCTGCGCGGCGCGGCCCTGCTGTTCTTCGACGGCACCCTGTGGCGCGACGACGAGCTGATCCGCGCCGAAGTCGGCCGCAAGACCGGCGCGCGCATGGGCCATATGAACATCCTCGGCCAGGGCGACGACGACACCGCCGGCGGCACCCTCGCCGCGTTCGCCGACCTCGACGTGCGGCGCAAGCTGTTCATCCATCTCAACACCACCAACCCGGTGCTCGACGAGGCCTCGCCCGAACGCGCGCACGTCGCCGCGCACGGCTGGGAAGTCGCCGAGGACGGCATGGAGATCGGGCTGTGATGGAGATCGGGCCGTGAACGCGCACGCCGTCGAAACCGGTTCGTCCGAACCGCGCCTCGCCGACGATGCGCTGCTGAGCCCGGCGCAGCTCGAAGCGCGTCTGCGCGCGATCGGCGCCGAGCGTTACCACGACAAGCATCCCTTCCATGTGCTGCTGCACAGCGGCCGTCTGAATCGCGGCCAAGTCCAGGCCTGGGCGCTCAATCGCTTCGAGTATCAGCGCTGCATCCCGCTCAAGGACGCCGCCCTGCTCGCCCGCATCGAAGACCCCGATCTGCGCCGGATCTGGCGCCAGCGCATCGTCGATCACGACGGCGAACGCCCCGGCGACGGCGGCATCGCGCGCTGGCTGCATCTCACCGATGCGCTCGGCCTCGATCGCGAGCTGGTCGAGTCCGGTCGCGGCTTGCTACCGGCGACGCGTTTCGCGGTCCAGGCCTATATCCATTTCGTGCGCGAACGCAGCCTGCTCGAAGCCATCGCCTCGTCGCTGACCGAATTGTTCGCGCCGAACATCATCGGCCAGCGCGTCGCCGGCATGCTGGCCCACTACGACTTCGTCTCGAAGCCGGCGCTGGCCTATTTCGATTCGCGCCTGCACCAGGCGCCGCAGGACGCCCTGTTCGCCCTCGACTACGTCCAGCGCCATGCCCGCAGCCGCGAGCAGCAGGACGCGGTCTGCGCGGCGCTGCGCTTCAAATGCGAGGTGCTGTGGTCGATGCTCGACGCGCTCTACCTGGCCTATGTCGGCAGCGCGCCCGGCGAGGGCCGCATCGACCTGATCCCGCCGGGCGCGTTCCGCCCCGACCCGCAGCCCGCCCCGGAGCCCGACGCATGAGCACGGCGATCGACGCCCGTACGGTGCCGCGCTTCCCGGTCGGCGTGCGCCTGCAGCACGACCGCGCCCGCGAACAATGGGTACTGCTGGCGCCCGAACGCGTGGTCGAACTCGACGAGATCGCCCATGCCGTGCTCGCGCGCGTCGACGGCGCCGCCGATGTCGCCGCGATCGTCGCCGCGCTCGCGGCCGAATACGACGCCGATGCCGAACAGGTCCGCGGCGACGTGCTGGAACTGTTCGCCAGCCTGCTCGACAAGCGCATGCTCGCGGTCGCAGCGCCGGCCTCATGAGCGCCGTCGCCGCCACGTCCGTGTCGCCGCACGCCGAGCGCGCGCCGGCACCGCCGCTCGCGGTGCTGCTCGAACTCACCCATCGTTGCCCGCTGTCCTGCCCGTATTGCTCCAATCCGCTGCAACTGGTCGGCCTGCGCGATGAGCTGGCGACCGCCGACTGGCTGCGCGTGCTGAGCGAAGCCTCCGAACTCGGCGTGCTGCAGGTGCACTTCTCCGGCGGCGAGCCGACCTTGCGCAAGGACCTGCCGGAACTGCTGCGGCATGCGCGTTCGCTGGGCCTGTACTGCAACCTGATCACCTCCGGCATCGGTGTCGACCGCGAACGTCTGCTCGCCCTGCAACAGGCCGGCCTCGACCATCTGCAACTGAGCATCCAGGACAGCGAGGAACGCGGCGCCGACCGCATCGCCGGGTATGCCGGCAGCCATCGGCGCAAGCTCGCCCTGGCGCGCTGGTGCGGCGAACTCGGCCTGCCGCTGACGCTCAACGCGGTGGTCCATCGCCATAACGCCGAACGGGTCGCGGCGATGATCGAACTCGCGCTCGAGCTGGGCGCCGGCCGGCTGGAAGTCGCGCACACCCAGTACTACGGCTGGGGCCTGCAGAACCGCGCCGCGTTGATGCCGACGCGCGCACAGCTCGACGCGGTCACCGCCGTGGTCGAGGACGCGCGCCAACGCCTGCGCGGCATCCTGACCATCGATTACGTCACCCCCGATTACTACGCGCGCCGTCCCAAGGCCTGCATGGGCGGCTGGGCGCAGCGTTTCGTCAACATCACTCCGGAAGGCAAGGTCCTGCCCTGCCATGCCGCCGAAACCATCGCCGAGCTGCATTTCGATTCGGTGCGCGAGCGCGGCCTGGGCGAGATCTGGCGCGACTCGGAAGCCTTCCAGCGTTATCGCGGCACCGATTGGATGCCCGAACCCTGCCGCGGCTGCGACCGTCGCGAGATCGATTGGGGCGGCTGCCGTTGCCAGGCGCTGGCCCTGAGCGGTCGCGCCGACACCCTGGACCCGGTCTGCGATCGCTCGCCGGACCATGCCGGTGTGCGCGAACTGGCCGAACGCGAATCGCAAGCGCCGGCGCCGGAGTTCGTCTACCGCAAGATCCGGCCCGCGGGCCGCCGCGCGCCCTGAGCCGCGCCAGCGCACGACACTCGCACACGATCCGCAGGACGACCGCCCCGACCGACCGCGGCCTGCGCCTCACGAACACAAGAGTGTGCCTCGCCCACCCAGGTTCGCGCGGGCATACTCGCCCGAGTCCCTGCAGGAATCCGCCATGTCCGCCACGCCCGCGTTGCGCCTGAGTGCCGTCGCGTTCGTCCTGGCCATCGCCGGCTGCGCGGGCGACGGGACGCCGCGCCCGACCCGTCCGGCCCTGCCGGCCGACGCCCCACGCGGCTACCTGCCTTCCGACCCCCTGCACCTCGCCGAAGCCGACAGCGCGACCCTGGCCGCGCGCATGGCCGCCGGCGATTTCAGCAGCGCCCGTCTGACCCAGGCCTACCTCGACCGCATCGCCGCCCTCGACGACAACGGGCCGAGGCTCAACGCGGTGATCGAACTCAACCCGAACGCCCTGGCCGAGGCGCGCACGCTCGACGAAGAACGCAAGGCCGGCAAGCTGCGCGGCCCGCTGCACGGCATCGCGGTGTTGATCAAGGACAACATCGACGCCACCCCGATGGTCAATTCGGCCGGCTCGCTGGCGCTGGCCACGCACCGCCCGTCACGGGACGCGCCGCTGGTCGTCGCGTTGCGCCAGGCCGGCGCGGTGATCCTCGGCAAGACCAATCTCAGCGAGTGGGCCAATTTCCGCTCGACCCGCTCGATCTCCGGCTGGAGCGGCCGCGGCGGCCTGACCCGCAATCCTTATGCGCTGGACCGCAGCGCCTGCGGCTCCAGCAGCGGCACCGGCGCCGCCATCGCCGCCAGCCTGGCCACCATCGGCGTCGGCACCGAAACCGACGGCAGCATCCTGTGCCCGGCGGCGATGAACGGCCTGGTCGGTTTCAAGCCCAGCGTCGGCCTGATCAGCCGCGCCGGCATCATTCCGATTTCGCACAGCCAGGACAGCGCCGGCCCGATGGCGCGCAACGTCACCGACGCCGCGCGACTGCTGAGCGTGCTCGCCGCAGCCGAGGCCGGCAGCGACGCGGCCGCGCAGGCCGCCGCCGGCAAACGCATCGACGACTACGTCGCCGCGCTCGATGTCGAGTCGCTGCGCGGCGCCCGTTTCGGTTTCATCCGCGAGTCCGGGGTCAAGACGCCTCCAGCGATAGACGCGGTGCTCGAACGCACGTTCAAAGGCATGCGCGATGCCGGCGCCAGCATCGTCGAGGTGCGCATGCCGACCTCGGGACAGTGGGACGCAGCCGAGTTCGAAGTGCTGCTGTACGAATTCAAGGACGGGGTCGAACGCTACCTGCGCGAACACGATGCACCGGTCAAAACCTTGACCGAGCTGATCGCCTTCAACCGCACCAACGCCGTGACCGAGATGCCCTACTTCGAACAGGAACTGCTCGAACAAGCCAACCAGAAAGGCAGCCTCAAGGACCCGGCCTACCGCAAGGCCGCGGCCCGCGCCCGCCAGCTCGCCGGCGCGCAAGGCATCGATGCGGTGATGAAGCGGCACAAACTCGACGCCCTGATCGCGGTGGCGACGACCCCGGCCTTCATGGTCGACGCGGTCAACGGCGACCCCTTCGGCGGCGCGAGCTGGGGCGCGGCTGCGGTGGCCGGCTACCCGAGCCTGACCGTGCCGCTCGGCGAAGCCTCCGGCCTGCCGGTCGGCATGGTCTTCATGGGCCGGCGCTGGAGCGATGCCAAGCTGCTATCGCTGGGCTATGCCTTCGAGCAACTGACCCAGGCGCGCACCGCGCCGCGCTATCGGGCGACGCTGAACCCCTGAACCATGCCGGCGCGACCTGCGCCCATCGCGATGCGCCAGCGATCAGTCGCGCAGAAAAGCGGTGGTCGTCGACCACAGCGCGGAGCGCCGCGGTTGCAGATGCAGCCAATGGTTTCCGCCCGAAATCTTGACCTCGCGCCGCTCCGCCGCCCCGCTGAGTTCGGCGTACAGTCGCGCGGCATCGGCATCGGTGGTGACGTGGTCCCACTCGCCGCGCACGATCAAAGTCGGCTGGCGCACGCGCGTGTTGTCGACCAAGGCTTGTCCGGCCCAGAGCCGGTCGATATCGGCCATCGGCCCATTCGGAACCTGCACCGACGGCGGGCTGCGCGTGGCCGACGCATCGTCGCTGGCGAGATACGCCCGGCACCAGCGTTCCAGTTCCTCGGCACCGACCGGCGTCGCGATGTCGGCCGGCAAGCCCGAGCGCTGACGCGGCCGTTGATCGGCCGCGCCGATCACGGTCCAGGCCGGCGCAGGCTCATCGTTACGCGAGCCCTCGCGAGTCGAAACCGGCCCGAACAACACCAACTTGGCGACCGTATCGGGATGCTCGATGGCCACCTGCCGCGCCGGCAGCGTGCCCCAGGAATGCGCCAGCAAATGGATCGGCACCCGCGGGCGTTCGCGCCGAATCGCGGCGATTGCCGCGGCGATCTGCGCCGCGCCCATGCGATAGTCGCCCCACGGCGGCGCCGAGCCCGGATCGGCCCGGAACAGCGCCGGCCGTTCGGAATAGCCATAGCCGGCGAAATCCAACCCCAGGCATCGAAACCCTGTGCCTGCAGATGGTCCAGCCACGACACACCGTGCATGCGCCAGCCGACCGACAGATCGCACGGAAAAGTCGCGCCGTGCACGTACAACACCACCGCCCCCGCGGCCGGCTGCCGCACGAGCGACAGGCGCAACGTCTGTCCATCCAGCGTACATGTGACCGAATGCCGTTCGCGTCCGCCCGCATAGCCATTCGCCATCGCCGGCAACGGCAACATCGACAACGCCATCGCAGACAGCGGCCAGGTCATCAGATCGCGTCGGTTCATCGCAGTCGTCGCAGAGGAGGTGGAGCGATTGTGCGCATTGCATCGTCGCAACGATTCGGCCGGCAGCGAAGCGTGAGCGTCGCAGATGCATCGGTCGGCTTCGCGGTCAGCGATGCGCCATCGCACGAGGCCCTGGCGTAGCTTCGGCGAGGCGACCGTATGAGGTTGCGTCATATCGACGAATTCGCCGTTGCGGCTTGTGATCGAAGGAAATCCAGACGGACGCCGCTCCTACCCTGATGGCTTCGTTGCTCTTGCTCTTGCTGTGCGTCGCTCGGCACTCGCGAAGGCGACGGAAGACCCGGAGGGCGGCGCGCAAGGATGCGCGCCGTTTTTCATCGGGACAGGGATGTCCCGTATGAAAAATCCCTGCGTATGCACCGCTCGTGCGGGCCTGTGATTCAAAACAAAGCATTTTTCTTTGGTTACCTTTCTTTTGTTGCTTATGACAAAAGAAAGTAACCCGCCGCTTTAGTGGCGGAAGCTTTTAGCATTTGATCCTTCTTATGCAAAAGCTTCAAGCAAGAGCAGAGCTTCCGTCCGCTGACGCGGCCGGGTTACTTTCTTTTGCTGGCCCAAAAGAAAGCTAACCAAAGAAAAGGCCTTCCTTGACGAAGCTCCCCTGCGAGCACGCAGCCTGCGCCGGGATTTTTCGATAAGACGTCCCTGTCTTATCGAAAAACGGCGCACGTCCTGTGCGCCGCCCTCCGGGTCTACGATCGCATCGCAAGTTCGAAACTGCGCCAAGCTTTCACGGCAACGGCAACGGCAACGGCAATCATCCGGTCTTCGTACTCGGAAGCAGGAGCAGCGCTCA
The DNA here is from genome assembly GCF_052078695.1 of Lysobacter sp. CA196. Classification (NCBI taxonomy): domain Bacteria; kingdom Pseudomonadati; phylum Pseudomonadota; class Gammaproteobacteria; order Lysobacterales; family Lysobacteraceae; genus Lysobacter; species Lysobacter sp. CA196. The sequence continues at coordinate 25,853 of NZ_JBQJIN010000014.1, forward strand.
ACTGGATTTCGTTCGTCACAGACCGTGACCGTCCATTCCCCCTCGCCGGCATCTCTCCAACAACCGACGCACCACATACAACCACCCAGCAAAAAGCCCGCCTTGCGGCGGGCTTTCGTCTTGCGAGTGCCTCGACCGAAACCTCAGGCCGGCGCGGCGATCTGCGCCTGCTTGCGCACGATCAGCATCGCCACTTCCAGCGCCTGCTCGTAGTTCAGACGCGGGTCGACCGTGGAACGGTAGGCGCGATCGAGATCGCTCTCGGTCAGTTCGCGCGCGCCGCCCAGGCATTCGGTCACGTCTTCGCCGGTCAGCTCCAGGTGCACGCCGCCCATGCGCGTACCGGCCGCTGCGTGCAGCTCGAACGAGGTCTCGATCTCGGCGCGGATGTTGCGGAAGCGACGGGTCTTGTAGCCGTTGCTGGTGCTTTCGGTGTTGCCGTGCATCGGGTCGCAGACCCACAGCACGCGGCGACCGTCGCGACGCATCGCATCCAGCAGCGGCGGCAGCTTTTCGGCGATCTGGCTGGCGCCCATGCGGTGGATGAAGGTCAGGCGACCCGGCTCGTCCTCGGGGTTCAGCAGGTCGATCGTGCGCAGCAGTTGGTCCGCCGTCACCGAGGGACCGACCTTGAGCGCGATCGGGTTGCGAATGCCGCGGAAGTACTCGGCGTGCGCGCCGTCGACCGCCGCGGTGCGCATGCCGATCCACGGGTAATGCGTGCTGAGGTTGAAGAAGCCCCAGTGACGCGGCACCTGCCGGGTCAGCGACTCTTCGTACGGCAGCAGCAGGGCTTCGTGCGAGGTGTAGAAGTCGACGCGATTGAGGTTGTGCACCTCGGTACCCGACAAGGTCTCCATGAAGCGCACCGCATCGCCGATGGCGTTGACCATGCGCCGGTACTCGTCGGCCAGCGGCGAGTGGCCGACCCAGCTCAGGTTCCAGTACTCGGGGTGGTGCAGGTCGGCGAAACCGCCGTCGATCAGGGCGCGGACGAAATTCATCGTCATCGCCGAGCGCGCATGCGCCTTGATCATGCGGCGCGGGTCGGGCTTGCGCGCGACCTCGTTGAAGGCCGGCGCGTTGACCATGTCGCCGCGGTAGCTCGGCAGGGTCACACCGTCGATGGTCTCGGTGTCGGCCGACCGCGGCTTGGCGTACTGGCCGGCGAAACGGCCGACGCGCACGACCGGCTTGCGCATGCCGTGGACGAGCACCAGGCTCATCTGCAGCAGCACCTTGAGGCGGTTGGAGATCACGTCCGAGGAGCACTGGTCGAAGCTCTCGGCGCAGTCGCCGCCCTGGAGCAGGAAGCGCTTGCCTTCCTGCGCCTCGGCGAGCTGCTGCTTGAGCGAGAGGATCTCCCACGAAGTCACCAGCGGCGGCAGATGACGCAGTTCCTGCAACGCGGATTCCAACTCGGCCGCGTCCGGATAATTCGGCAACTGCAGTGCGGTGCGCTCGCGCCAGGACGTGGGCGTCCAGTCGGCGGGAAGGTTGACGGCACGCAGGTTGCGATCGGAGGCGCTCATTTCCTTGGTTTCCAGTTGGGGACTGCGGTGGGGATCGAGTGACGCGGGGATGGCTGTATCGAATCGGACTTTATTGAATCGGATTTTATTGAATCGGGGCTCTATTGAATCAACGACGGCGGAACGCGGCATAGGCCGCCCAGACCGCCAGCACGACGAAGCAGACCAGGCTCCAGGCCGGCATGGCCAGGCCAAGGAAGGTCCAGTCGACCGCGGCGCATTCGCCGGAACCGGTCATGACCTTGCGGATCACCCCGGCGATCGGCATGGCATCGAGCATGTAGTCCAGGCCCGGGCCGCAAGCCGGGACTTCGCTCGGCGGCAGGTGCTGCAGGCGCACGTGGTTGCCGGCCACGGCGATGCCGCCGAGCGAGGCCAGCAGGGCCAGCACGCCGTAAGCGCCACGTCCGCCGGCCTTCTTCGGGCCGTGCAGGGCGCCGGCCAGGAACACCAGGCCGAGCGCGAAGAAGGCCACGCGCTGGAAGATGCACAGCGGGCAAGGTTCGAGGTGTTGATACAACTGCAGGTAGAACGCGTACGCAAGCAGGCCCGTGCAGGCCAGGAAGCCGAGCAGGTACTGGGTCCGGAAAGAGGCTTTGAAGGGGTTCATGTTTACACCATACGGGTCTGGGTCGGGTCGTGCCAATGTCGGATAGGCATGTCGCTGCGCAACGTGGCGTTTCGTCGCAGCAACATCGACTGCGCCGGGCCGGGAAAGTTGCGTCGCCCCGCCGATAAACCCCGAAATCCGTGTTCCGTACTTGCGCCTCCGATAATCATTACCGCCGCAACCGTTGCCGAAGTAACCGTCGCCGAAAAGCAAAAACCCCGGCCGGGGCCGGGGTCTCGCTAGCTGGGCGAACGACCGTCGCCGGTCGCCTGCCTGTTGGCTTGCATGTCGTATCGCAGCGCCGGTCGCCCGGCGCCGGCGATCACTCGGCCGCGGCTTGCGGACGATCGACCAGTTCGACGTAGGCCATCGGCGCATTGTCGCCAGCGCGGAAACCGCACTTGAGGATGCGCAGGTAACCGCCCGGACGCGAGGCGTAACGCGGGCCGAGTTCGACGAACAGGGTGCCGACGGCTTCCTTGTCGCGCAGGCGCGAGAAGGCCAGGCGGCGGTTGGCGACGCCGTCCTTCTTGGCGAGGGTGATGAGCGGCTCGGCAACGCGACGCAGCTCCTTCGCCTTCGGCAGGGTGGTGCGGATGAGACCGTGCTTGATCAGCGAAGCGGCCATGTTGGTGAACATGGCGTCGCGGTGAGCACTGGTGCGGCTGAACTTACGGCCGGATTTCTGGTGGCGCATGGTTGGGATTCCTGATGAATGTCGAAACTGTTGGAGATCGCTGTCGCCATCCAGGCGTTGGAGCATTGGACTGCGGTTGGTCCGAACCGGCCTTCCCTGACCGGCGAGCCGCGGACTTCTGGGTCCGTCGGCGTGTGTTGCGGTGTTGCGGGTGGCTCTGGATTCAAATCAAGAATCCACGCTCCGGCTAGCCTCGGCGTGGATCCCTTTTCGTTCCCCGGCCCTGCGCAGCGCGCAGGGCGTTCGGCCCAGCCGCGCGGCAGTGCCGCGCGAGCTCGGCTGGGCCTTACCCCATCATCCCGTGCGAGGCGATGCCGGCCGGCGGCCAGTTTTCCAGCTTCATGCCGAGGGACAGGCCGCGCTGAGCCAGCACTTCCTTGATCTCGGTGAGCGACTTCTTGCCGAGGTTCGGGGTCTTGAGCAGCTCGACTTCGGTCTTCTGGATCAGATCGCCGACGTAGTAGATGCTCTCGGCCTTGAGGCAGTTGGCCGAACGAACGGTCAGCTCGAGGTCGTCGATCGGACGCAGCAGGATCGGATCGATGCCGCTGGTGGCCGGCTTCTGCGCACCGCGGTCGCGGTGGGTGAAGTCGCCGAACACCGACAGCTGATCGGTGAGGATGTCGGCGGCGGTGCGCACGGCTTCCTCGGCGTCGATCGTGCCGTTGGTTTCGATGTCGAGCACGAGCTTGTCGAGGTCGGTGCGCTGTTCGACGCGCGCGGCTTCCACCGCGTAGGCGACGCGACGGACCGGCGAGAAGCTGGCGTCGAGCATCAGGCGGCCGATCGCACGGGTTTCTTCGTCCGGACGACGGCGCGAAGCCGCCGGCTGGTAGCCGAAGCCGCGCTCGATCTTCAGACGCATGTTGAGTGCCGTGTCCTTGGTCAGGTGGCAGATCACATGGTCGGTGTTGAGGATTTCAACGTTGTGGTCGGTCTTGATGTCGCCGGCGGTGACGATGCCGGGACCCTGCTTGGCCAGCGACAGCGTCGAAGCGTCGCCGGTGTGCATGCGGATCGCGACGTCCTTGAGGTTCAGCAGAACCTCCAGCACGTCTTCTTCCAGACCTTCGACCGTGGTGTACTCATGCAACACGCCGTCGATTTCGACCTCGGTGATGGCGAAACCCGGGATCGACGACAGCAGCACGCGACGCAGCGCGTTGCCCAGCGTGTGGCCGTAACCGCGCTCCAACGGCTCGATCACGACTTTCGCGCGATTGCCGGTGAGGCGTTCGATCTGCGGACCGCGCGGGCGCAGTACCTGGTTGGCGGTAACCGTCATGTTTCGGTGTCTCCAATGACCTTCGTCGGGGGGCGACGGAAGGCTTTAGCTCTTGGAGCCCCCTCTGTTCGAGGGAGCGGCCGATGCGCCTGGCGCATCGACCTGGGTTGCGGGTACTGCCGGCCCTGAGGGACCGGCAGCGCCCTGCACTATTACTTGCTGTACAACTCGACGATCAGCGCTTCGTTGATGTCGGCCGGCAGGTCCGCACGATCCGGAACCGCCTTGAACACGCCGCTGAACTTCTTGTTGTCGACCTCGACCCACGACGGCGACAGGTCCATCTGCGACGACACGGTCAGGGATTCCTGCACGCGAAGCTGCTTCTGGGCGCGCTCGGACAACGCGATCGCGTCGCCGGCCTTGACCTGGTACGACGGGAGGTTGACCGACTTGCCGTTGACCGTGACGCCACGGTGCGAAACCAGCTGGCGAGCGGCCGGACGGGTCACGGCGAAGCCCATGCGGTAGACGACGTTGTCGAGACGGGTCTCCAGCAACTGCAGCAGGTTCTCGCCGGTGTTGCCCTTCTTGGTCGAGGCTTTCTTGTAGTAGTTGCGGAACTGACGCTCCAGCAGACCGTAAATACGCTTGACCTTCTGCTTCTCGCGAAGCTGGGTGGCGTAATCGGACAGCTTGCCCTTGCGGGCGGTGGGGCCATGCTGGCCGGGCTTTTGCTCGAGCTTGCACTTCGAGTCGAGCGCGCGAGCGGACGACTTCAGACCAAGGTCGGCGCCTTCGCGACGAGCGAGCTTACAGGTGGGGCCAATATAACGAGCCATTTTTCTTCAGCTCCTCAGACGCGACGCTTTTTCGGCGGACGGCACCCGTTGTGCGGGATGGGCGTCACGTCGATGATGTTGATGATCTTGTATCCGACGTTGTTCAGCGAACGAACGGCGGACTCGCGACCCGGACCCGGGCCCTTGATGCGCACTTCCAACGACTTGACGCCGTAGTCGAGCGCAGCACGGCCAGCCTTTTCGGCTGCCACCTGGGCGGCGAACGGGGTCGACTTGCGGGAACCGCGGAAACCCGCGCCGCCCGAGGTCGCCCACGAGAGCGCGTTGCCCTGGCGGTCGGTGATCGTGATGATGGTGTTGTTGAAAGAAGCGTGGACGTGGGCGATGCCGTCGGTGACGACTCGCTTGATCTTCTTCTTGGTTTTGGCAGCTGCCGGCTTGGCCATGGTATGGGTCCCTTACTTCTTGATGGCCTTGCGCGGACCCTTGCGGGTACGTGCATTGGTACGCGTGCGCTGACCACGCAGCGGCAAGCCGCGGCGGTGACGCAGGCCGCGGTAGCAGCCCAGGTCCATCAAACGCTTGATCGCAATACCGACCTCGCGACGCAGGTCGCCTTCGACCACGAACTTGCCGACTTCGGCGCGCAAGCGCTCGACTTCCGGCTCGGACAGGTCACGGATTTTGGTCGTCGAAGTGACGCCTGCGGACTCGCAGACTTGCTTCGAACGGGTACGGCCGATGCCGAAAATGCTTTGCAGGCCAACCCAGACATGCTTCTGGGCAGGCAAATTAACGCCCGCAATACGCGCCATAAGGCGATCTCCAACTGATTTGGCGGCCAGGACGGATTAATCCCGGCGGAGTGAACTGGAAATTATATCTAGGTCTCGGGTTAATAGGAAGCCCCGCGGCACCATAGGTGCCACGGAACCACGGCATGGGGAGTGTGCCCATGCTCCGGCGACGAATCTGAACTGGCTGAACAAGGCGGTGACCTGCCCTCCCAGCCCCGCGCGCTACTCTGGCGCGCGGAACGGTCCCGTCTCACCCGCGCGCGAGACCGCCGCGCGAGCCGCCCTTCAAGTTCGCTTTCTTCAACAGGCTTTCGTACTGATGCGACATCAGATGAGCCTGGATTTGAGCGATGAAATCCATCACCACGACCACGACGATCAGCAACGAGGTGCCGCCGAAGTAGAACGAGGTTCCCAGTTGGGTCCGCATGACCTCCGGAAGGAGACAGACGATCACCAGGTAAATTGCGCCAGCCGCCGTAAGACGAGTCAGCACGCCGTCAACATAGTCCGCGGTGGCCTTGCCGGGACGGATGCCCGGGATCAGCGCACCCGACTTCTTGAGGTTGTCGGCGGTTTCCTGCGAATTGAACACCAGCGCCGTGTAGAAGAACGCGAAGCCGATGATCAGGCCAGCATACAGGATCATGTGAACCGGTTCACCCGGGTTCAACCACTGGCTGAGGCGTTGCAGGAAGCCGGAGAAACCGCTGCCGCTGTTGTTCTGGGCGAACCAGGTCGCTGCCGTCGCCGGGAACATCACGATGCTCGAGGCGAAGATCGCGGGGATCACGCCCGACATGTTGAGCTTCAGCGGCAGGAACGAGGCCTGGTTCATGTAGGCGTTACGGCCGCCTTGGCGACGGGCGTAATTGACCGTGATGCGACGCTGGCCGCGCTCGACGAACACCACCAGATAGGTGAAGCCGACGACCAGGGCGATGATCGCGATCGCCGCAATGGCGCTCATGTCGCCGTTGCGGATCTGCTCGAACATCTGCAGGACCGCGGCGGGCAGGCCCGCGACGATGCCGGCGAAGATGATCAGCGAGACGCCGTTGCCGATACCGCGTTCGGTGATCTGCTCGCCGAGCCACATCAGGAACATCGTGCCCGCGGTCAACGCGATCACGGCGGTCAGGATGAAGCCCATGCCCGGTGCGTACACCACCGGCACGCCGTTCGGCGCCATGCTCGACTGCAGGCCGGCGGCGATGCCCCAGGCCTGGAACACCGCCAGCGGAATCGCGCCCATGCGCGACCACTGGTTGATCTTGCGCCGGCCCGATTCGCCTTCCTTCTGGATGGCTTTCAGGCTGGGCACGATCTGCACCAGCAGCTGCACGATGATCGAGGCCGAGATGTACGGCATCACGTTCAGTGCGAACAGACTGAAGCGATGCAGGGCGCCGCCCGAGAACATGTTGAACATGTCCACGATCGTGCCCTGCTTGGTCGACATGAACTCGACCATCGCCTGCGGGTTGACGCCGGGCACCGGGATGTAGCTACCGATGCGGTAGACGATCAAAGCGCCGATCACGAACAGCAAACGCTGACGAAGCTCGGTGAACTTACCGAGCCCGCCACCGAGGCCAGCCATCGCGTTGCCGCTCCGCGCCATGCGTCGTTTACTCCTCGACCTTGCCGCCGGCCGCTTCGACGGCGGCCTTGGCGCCGGCCGTGGCCAGCACGCCCTTGAGTACGAACTTCTTGGTGAGCTCGCCCTTCTTGACGATCTTGGCCTGCTTGGCCGAGCTCGGAACGAGCTTGGCGGCCTTGAGGGCGGCAAAATCGACGTCGCCGGCGTCCAGCTTGTCCAGCTGGTACAGCAGCACTTCGGCCGTGTCGTTCTTCAGCTTGGAGCGGAAGCCGATCTTCGGCAGACGACGCTGCATGGGCATCTGGCCGCCTTCGAAACCGGCCTTGATCTTGCCCTTGCCCGAACGGGCGAACGAACCCTTGTGGCCGCGGCCGGCGGTCTTGCCGAGGCCGGAACCGATACCGCGACCGACGCGCTTGCGGTCTTCGCGGGCGCCGTCAGCCGGCTTGAGTGTATTGAGACGCATGATGTTCTCCTTAGCCCTCGACCTGAACCAGGTAGTGGACCGTGTTGATCAGACCACGAACCTGCGGGCTGTCTTTCAGCACGCGCACGTCGTTCAGCTTGTTCAGGCCAAGCGCCTTCACCGACAGGCGGTGACGGCCCTGGCAACCGCGCAGGCCCTTGACCAGGCGCACGGTGACGGTGCCGCCTTCGACGGCCTTGTTCTCTGCCTTAGCCATGGTTCAGATCCTCCACCTTCTTGCCGCGCTTGGCAGCGATCTTGGCCGGCGAGTGCATGCCGGTCAGACCCTTCAGCGTGGCGCGAACCAGGTTGATCGGGTTACGCGAACCGGTGGCCTTGGCCAACACGTTCTTGACGCCGACCGCTTCCAGCACGGCGCGCATCGCGCCACCGGCGATCACGCCGGTACCTTCCGACGCCGGCTGCATGAACACATGCGCCGCGCCGTGGCCCGACTTCACGGCGTGCCACAAAGTGCCGCCGTTGAGGTCCACGTTGTTCATCGCCTTGCGGGCGTATTCCATCGACTTCTGGATCGCGACCGGCACTTCGCGCGCCTTGCCGTAGCCGAAGCCGACCTTGCCGTTGCCGTCGCCCACCACCGTCAAAGCGGTGAAGGTGAACTGGCGACCGCCCTTGACCGTCTTGCTGACGCGGTTGACCGCGATCAGCTTCTCGATCATGCCGTCGTCGATTTCTTCGCGGTTGCGATCACGGTCGCGGCCCCGCGGTGCTCTATCGTCTGCCATTTCGATGTCTCGTTTATTGAAGGGATTTGCGGCGTCGCCGCTTATGATTGTGATGTGACTCGGGTGTTGCAGCGATGGCGGGAATCCGTCATCGCGCCCGACGCAGCCCGCGTCGGCGGGTGAAACGATTCGCTGCATCAGGCGTGGAGACGAATCTCCACGCTTTCAAGCCCGTGAAGGGCCTGGATGCTTAGAACTGCAGACCGCCTTCACGCGCGGCATCGGCCAGCGCCTTGATGCGGCCGTGGTAGCGGTAGCCCGAGCGGTCGAAGGCGACCTTCTCGATACCGGCAGCCTTGGCGCGCTCGGCGATCAGCTTGCCGACCTTGACGGCGGCTTCGGCGTTCTTGCCGTTCTTCAGGCCTTCCTTGACGTCGGCCTGGACGGTCGAAGCCGTGGCCAGGACCTTGGAGCCGTCGGCGGTGAAGACCTGCGCGTACAGGTGCTGGCCGGTGCGGAGCACGGTCAGGCGGGCGACGCCGAGGTTGCGGATGTGCGAACGGGTCGACTTGGCGCGACGCAGACGAGCGATGTTCTTGTTCATGTTCTGATCTCCGAAAGCTGAAAGCTTGGTGTTTTGGGGCCGGTACGGAACCGGCGCCCTACCCGTTAGGCCTTCTTGGCTTCCTTACGGATGATGACTTCGCCGGCGTACTTCACACCCTTGCCCTTATAGGGCTCCGGCGGACGGAAACCGCGAATCTTGGCGGCGACTTCACCGACGCGCTGCTTGTCCGCGCCCGAGACCAGGATCTCGGTCTGGGTCGGCGTGGCGATGGTGATGCCTTCCGGGGCCTTGAACAGGACCGGATGCGAGAAACCCAGCGACAGGTTCAGATCGGCACCGGCCATCGAGGCGCGGTAGCCGACGCCGACCAGCTCGAGCTTGCGCTCGAAGCCTTCCGACACGCCCTTCACCATGTTGGCGAGGATGGCGCGCAGGGTGCCGGTCAGCGGGATCAGCGCCGCGTCTTCGGTCGCGAACAGCGCTTCGCCGTTCTCGACCTTCAGATTGATGGCGGCCGGCTTGGCGATCGACAGCGAGCCCTTCGGGCCCTTGGCGACGATCGAATCGGACTGGACGTTCAGCTCAACACCCTTCGGCAGGGCGATCGGCTTCTTGGCAACTCGGGACATGGTCGTTTACTCCCTTAGGCCACGAAGCACAGGACTTCACCGCCGACGCCCTGCTGGCGCGCCTGCGCATCGGTCATGATGCCTTTCGAGGTGGAGATGATGGCGATACCCAGGCCGCCGAGGACCTTGGGCAGCGCTTCCTTGCCGCGGTACTGACGCAGGCCCGAGCGGGAGTAGCGCTGGAGGCGCTCGATCACCGGCTTGCCTTCGTAGTACTTCAGCGAAATTTCGAGTTCGGACTTGCCCGGAGCGACTTCCGTCACGCGGGAATCCAGGATGTAACCCTCGTCCTTCAACACGGCCGCGATGGCCACCTTGACCTTGGACGACGGCATCTTCACCGTCGGCTTGCGCACAGCGGCCGCATTCTTGATGCGGACCAGCATGTCGGCGATGGGATCAGTCATGCTCATTGAGATTCACCTTATGAGTAGCACCGATATCCGCGGAATTGCGAATTTCAGTAGTAGTAACGCTTTGTTGCAGCAGCCCCCAGAAGCGCCGCCGCGACCCGAAGGCCGCGGCGGTGGATCCGGGAAAGCCGACTATCTTACCAGCTTGCCTTGCGAAGACCAGGCACGTCGCCGCGCATGGTGGCTTCGCGCAGCTTGTTGCGGCCGAGGCCGAACTTGCTGTAGACGCCGCGCGAGCGGCCGGTCAGGGCGCAACGGTTGCGCTGACGGCTCGGCGAGGAGTCGCGGGGCAGCTTGGACAGCTTGATCACCGCCTCGGCCTTGTCCTCGTAGGAGGACGCGTCGCTGGAGATGATCTTCTTCAGTGCTTCGCGCTTGCCGGCGAACTTCTTCGCCAGCTTGGCCCGCTTGACCTCGCGGTTGACCATGGAAGTCTTAGCCATTGTTCAATCCTTAAGTATCAGTTGCGGAACGGGAAGCGGAAGGCTTCGAGCAGGGCCTTGGCCTCGGCATCGGTCTTCGCGGTCGTGGTGATCGCGATGTCCATGCCGCGCAGCGCGTCGACCTGGTCGAAATCGATTTCCGGGAAGATGATCTGTTCCTTGACGCCCATGTTGTAGTTGCCGCGGCCGTCGAACGAACGGCCGGACACGCCACGGAAGTCGCGCACGCGCGGCAACGAGATGTTGACCAGGCGATCGAGGAACTCGTACATCTTCGCGCGGCGCAGGGTGACCTTGGCGCCGATCGGCCAGCCGTCGCGGATCTTGAACGAAGCCACCGACACGCGGGACTTGGTCACGATCGGCTTCTGGCCGGCGATCTTGGTCATGTCGGCGACGGCATTTTCCAGGATCTTCTTGTTGGTGGCGGCTTCGCCCACGCCCATGTTCAGCGTGATCTTGACGAGGCGCGGCACTTCCATCGGGTTCTTGTAGCCGAACTTTTCGGTCAGCGCCGGAACCACTTCTTTCTTGTAAAACTCTTCGAGCCGGGTGGTCATTTCAGCATTCCTCAGGCGTCAACCGCCTCACCACTGGAGCGGAACACACGCAGTTTGCGTCCATCCTCCAGCATCTTGAAACCGATGCGTTCGCCCTTGCCGGTGGCCGGGTTGAACAGCATGACGTTGGAAATGTGAATCGGCGCTTCGCGCTCGATCACGCCGCCCGGCTGGTTGGCCTGCGGATTCGGCTTGGTGTGGCGCTTGATGATGTTGATGTTCGCGACGACGACTTTGTCGCCGAGCACGCGCACCACATCACCCTTCTTGCCCTTGTCCTTGCCGGCGGTGACGATGACTTGATCGCCCTTCTTGATACGGTTCATGTCTAGTTCCTCCGCTCAGAGCACTTCAGGCGCGAGCGAGACGATCTTCATGAACTTCTCGGAGCGAAGCTCGCGAGTCACGGGCCCGAAGATACGGGTGCCGATCGGCTCATGCTTATTGTTGAGCAACACCGCAGCGTTGCCATCGAAGCGGATCAGCGAGCCGTCCGGGCGACGCACGCCCTTGCGGGTGCGGACCACGACGGCGTCGTAAACGTCGCCCTTCTTGACCTTGCCGCGCGGGATCGCGTCCTTCACGGTGACCTTGATGATGTCGCCAATGTGCGCGTAACGGCGCTTGGAGCCGCCGAGCACCTTGATGCACATCACTTCCTTAGCACCGGAGTTGTCGGCCACGCCGAGGTAGCTTTGCATCTGGATCATGGTTCAGCCTCCTCTTATTCGGCCGCGCGGCTGACGATTTCAACCACGCTCCAGTTCTTGGTCTTGGACATCGGAGCAATCTCCTTCACGCGGACGATATCGCCTTCTTTGCAGGCGTTCTCGGCGTCGTGAGCGTGGAGCTTGGACGAGCGACGGATGTACTTGCCGTACAGCGCGTGCTTGACCTGGCGTTCGACGAGCACGGTGACGGTCTTGTCCATCTTGTTGCTGACGACCCGGCCTTCAACCGTGCGCAGCGCCTTGTCTGTATTGTTGTCGGTCATGGCGGGTCCTTACTTCTTCTCACCCAGCAGCATGTTGACGCGAGCAATTTCGCGCTTCACACGGCGGGCTTCATGAGTCTTGGCGAGCTGGCCGGTGGCCTTCTGCATGCGCAGAGCGAAGCTCTCCTTATGCAGGTCCACCAGGTGGGCCTTCAGTTGGTCGGCCGACTTCTCGCGCAGTTGCTTGAGTTCCATTAGCGCACCGTCCGGGTAACGAAAGTGGTGGTCACCGAGAGCTTGGCGGCGGCCAGACGGAACGCTTCGCGCGCCACGTCCTCGCCCACGCCTTCGATCTCGTAAATCATGCGACCGGGCTGGATCTGAGCGACCCAGTACTCGACGTTGCCCTTACCGGAGCCCATTCGGACTTCGATCGGCTTTTTGGTGATCGGCTTGTCCGGGAACACGCGGATCCACATCTTGCCGCCACGCTTGACGTAACGGCTGATCGAGCGGCGGGCCGCTTCGATCTGACGCGCAGTGAGCTGGCCGTGAGCGGTGGCCTTGAGGCCGTACTCGCCGAAGCTGACGGCGTTGCCGCTCCAGCTCAGGCCATCATTGCGGCCCTTGTGTACCTTGCGGTACTTGGTTCTCTTGGGTTGCAACATGACGGATTACCTCTGTTCGCGGGCCGGACGGCCCGGACGGTCGTTACGATCACCGCGGTCGCCGCGGTCACCACGATCGCTGCGCGGGGAATCGTCCTGCTTCTCCTGGCCCACCTGGGAGAAGTCGAACACTTCGCCCTTATAGATCCAGGTCTTGATGCCGATGATGCCGTAGGTCGTCTTGGCTTCTGCGAAGCCGTAGTCGATGTCGGCACGCAGCGTATGCAGCGGCACGCGACCTTCGCGGTACCACTCCGAACGCGCGATTTCGGCGCCGTTGAGACGGCCGGCGACGTTGACCTTGATGCCGAGGGCACCCAGGCGCATCGCGTTGCCGACGGCACGCTTCATCGCGCGGCGGAACATGATGCGACGCTCGAGCTGCTGTGCGATCGATTCGGCGACCAGCTGCGCGTCGAGTTCCGGCTTGCGGACCTCGGTCACGTTGATGTGCGCCGGGACGCCCATCAATGCGCTGACTTCCTTACGCAGCTTCTCGATGTCCTCGCCGCGCTTGCCGATCACCACGCCCGGACGGGCGGTGTGGATCGTCACGCGGGCATTGTTCGCCGGACGCTCGATGAAGATCTTGGAAATACCAGCCTGAGCGAGCTTCTTGCGGAGCATCTCGCGGACCTTGAGGTCGGCGGCGAGGTACTCGGCATACTGCTTCTTGCCGGCAAACCACTTCGAATTCCAGTCCTTGGCAATGCCCAGGCGGATTCCGGTCGGATGTACTTTATGACCCATTGTCTGACTCCGCCTTACTTGCCCGCGCCCACAACCACAGTGATGTGGCTGGTGCGCTTGAGGATGCGGGTGCCGCGGCCTTTCGCACGAGCCATGAAGCGCTTCAGTGCGGGACCCTCGTCCACCATGATGGTCGTGACCTTGAGTTCGTCAACGTCGGCGCCCTGGTTGTTCTCGGCGTTCGCGATGGCGGACTCCACGACCTTGCGGATCAGTGCAGCTGCCTTCTTGTCCGAGAACTTCAGCAGGTTGACGGCGCGCTCGGCGGACAGACCGCGCACCTGGTCGGCGACCAGGCGGGCCTTCTGCGGGGAGATGCGCGCGGTGCGCAGGATGGCTTTCGCTTCCATGGTCATCTCCTTACTTACCCGACTTCTTGTCGCCGCCGTGACCCTTGAACGTACGGGTCAAAGCGAATTCGCCAAGCTTGTGGCCAACCATGTTCTCGTTGACCAGCACCGGGATGTGGTTTTTGCCGTTATGCACGGCGATGGTGAAGCCCACCATTTCCGGCAGCACCATCGAGCGGCGCGACCAGGTCTTGATCGGCTTCTTGTTGTTGCCCGCGGTCTCCACCTTCTTGATGAGATGGTGGTCGACGAACGGACCCTTTTTGAGTGAACGTGCCATGGCCGATTAACCCCTGCGATCGCGCACGATGAATTGCGAAGTGCGCTTGTTCTTGCGCGTCTTGTAACCCTTGGTCGGAACACCCCAGGGGGTGACCGGATGCGGGTTGCCCTGGCCAGCCTTCGCCTCACCACCACCGTGCGGATGGTCGACGGGGTTCATGGCGGCGCCGCGGACGGTCGGCTTGATGCCGCGCCAGCGCTTGGCACCGGCCTTGCCCAGCTTTTCGAGGCTGTGCTCGTCGTTGCCGACTTCGCCGATGGTTGCGCGGCACTCGACCGGCACCTTGCGCATTTCGCCGGAGCGAAGACGCAGCGTGGCGTAGCCCTGCTCGCGAGCGACCAGCTGCACGCCGGCGCCTGCGGCGCGAGCGATCTGAGCGCCCTTGCCCGGCTTCATTTCGATGCAATGCACCGTCGAACCGACCGGGATGTTGGTCAGCGGCAGCGTGTTGCCGACGCGGATCGGAGCATCGCGGCCAGCGATCACCTGATCGCCGTCCTTCAGGCCCTTCGGGGCGATGATGTAACGGCGCTCGCCATCGACGTAGCACAGCAGCGCGATGTGCGCGGTGCGGTTGGGATCGTATTCGATCCGCTCCACGCGCGCCGGAATGCCTTCCTTGTCGCGCTTGAAGTCGATGATGCGGTAGTGCTGCTTGTGACCACCACCGATGTGACGGGTGGTGATGCGGCCGTGGTGGTTACGACCGCCGCTCTTGCTCTGCTTTTCGACCAACGCCGCGTGCGGCGCGCCCTTGTGCAGGCCCGGCGTCACGACGCGGACCGCGTTGCGGCGGCCGGCGGAAGTGGGCTTGAAAGTCATCAATGCCATGGGTCTTTCCTCAGGCCTTGGCCATTACGTCGATCGACTGGCCTTCGGCCAGCTTCACGTACGCCTTGCGCCAGTCGGCGCGACGGCCCATGCGGAACTTGAAGGCCTTGTTCTTGCCTTTCACGTTGACCACATTCACCGCCTCGACCTTAACGTCGAACAGCTTTTCCACGGCGACCTTGATGTCGGCCTTGGTAGCGTCCGTCGCGACTTCGAAGACGTATTGGTTGGATACTTCCTGCAGACGTGCGGTCTTTTCGGACACGCGCGGCGCACGGATGATGCTGTAGAGCTTGGCCTCGTTCATGCCAGCCACTCCTCGATCTTCTTGACCGCATCGGCGGTGAACACGATCGAATCGGCGCCGACGAGGGCCACCGGATCGAGTCCCTGCACGTCGCGGACTTCCACATAGGGCAGGTTGCGAGCCGAGAGGTACAGATTCTCGGAAGCTTCCTCGGTGACGAGCAGCGGACGACGGCCCATTTCGAGCGACTTCAGCATGGCGACCATGCCCGAGGTCTTCGGCGTCTCGATGTCCAGCTTCTCGACGACGGTGATGCGGCCCTGGCGGTTCAATTCCGACAGGATCGCAGCCATCGCTGCGCGGTACATCTTGCGGTTCACCTTCTGGGCGAAGCTGCGCGGCTTGGCCGCGAAGGTCACGCCGCCGCCGACGAAGATCGGAGCCGTCAGCGCGCCGTGACGCGCACCGCCGCCCTTCTGCTTCTTCGACTTCTTGGTGGTGCCGTTGACTTCAGAACGCGTCTTCTGCGCCTTGGTGCCGGCGCGGCCCGCGTTGCGGTAGGCCACAACGACCTGGTGGACCAGGTCTTCGCTGAATTCGCGATCGAAGATGGCGTCGGAAACCGACAGCTTCTTGTCGCTACCGTTGATGGCAAGTTCCATCGTCATACTCCCTTGCTCGACGGACGGACGATCACGTCGCCGCCCGGAGCGCCCGGCACGGCGCCCTTGATCGCGATCAGGCCGCGCTCGGCGTCGACCTTGACCACTTCCAGGCCCTGCGTGCTCTGCTGAACGGCGCCCATGTGACCGGACATCTTCTTACCCGGGAAAACGCGGCCCGGCGTCTGGCGCTGGCCGATCGAACCCGGCGAACGGTGCGACAACGAGTTACCGTGCGTCGCGTCGCCCATGCTGAAGTTCCAGCGCTTGATCGTGCCCTGGAAGCCCTTGCCCTTGGTGATGCCCTGGACGTCGACGATCTGGCCCACTTCGAAGATGTCGGCCTTGATTTCGCCGCCGACTTCGAACGCGCCGATCTTGTCGTCTTCCACGCGCAGCTCCCACAAGCCGCGGCCGGCTTCGACCTTCGCCTTGGCGAGGTGTCCGGCTTCGGGCTTGTTGACGAGCGCAGCGCGGCGCACGCCGACGGTAACCTGCACGGCGCTGTAGCCGTCGGTGTCCGTGGTCTTGATCTGGGTAATACGGTTCGGGGTCGCCTCGATCAGGGTCACCGGAACCGACTTGCCGTCTTCAGTGAAGAAGCGGCTCATGCCGGCCTTGCGACCGACGATGCCCAACGAATATTTCTTCGCGGTCATGGTGGTGGCCTCAGGTCAGCTTGATCTGCACATCGACGCCAGCCGCCAGCTCGAGCTTCATCAGCGCGTCTACGGTCTTGTCGTTCGGGTCGATGATGTCGAGCACGCGCTTGTGCGTGCGGGTTTCATACTGGTCACGCGCGTCTTTGTCGACGTGCGGGGACACCAGGATGGTGTAACGCTCGATCTTGGTCGGCAGCGGGATCGGGCCGCGCACTTGCGCGCCGGTCCGCTTAGCTGTCTCGACGATCTCGCTGGCCGAGCGGTCGATCAAACGATGATCGTACGCCTTCAGCCGAATCCGGATCTTTTGGTCCGCCATGACGGAATTCCTTGGTTAAAAGAGCGACGGGCCGGCCTCTGGGTGTGCCGAGCCCCACGAAAACGCAAACACTCCAGGACTACACCCACGCCCCGGAGCCTCCTTGCCTGGTAAAAACTAAGGCAGGCCGGTTGCCCGACCCGCCCAGAAAGGATTGGAACGCACAAAAGGCCCCGTTTACTGTTCCTTGGAAGCCCGAGGGCCCGGAACGTACGGAGCGCAGCCGTGCGACATGTCCTTGTCTGGCGAATACGAGGCGCGTCCTGCACCTCATTTCGCTGGTCGTGCCGCCCCGGCGTAAACAGGGGTGGCACGGTGGTCGCGCATTCTACATGCATCCGGGAGGAGAGTGCAAGCACCCTGTCCTGATGGCGGATTGCACGGGCTGGAACCCCGTTCAGGGCCCAGCCCTCGACCTAGAGCGGAACTCGACTGCCGGCCATGGATCCCCGCTTTCGCGGAATAACGAACCGACAGACCCGGGCGCGCTTTTTGGCGCGCCCGAATCGGTTCCTTACTTGATGATCTTGGCCACGACGCCGGCGCCGACGGTACGGCCGCCTTCGCGGATCGCGAAACGCAGGCCTTCGTCCATCGCCACCGGGTTGATCAGCGTGACCACCATCTTCACGTTGTCGCCGGGCATCACCATCTCGACGCCCTCCGGCAGCTCGCAAGCGCCGGTGATGTCGGTGGTGCGGAAGTAGAACTGCGGACGGTAGCCCTTGAAGAACGGGGTGTGACGGCCGCCTTCGTCCTTCGACAGCACATAGACTTCGGCTTCGAAGTCGGTGTGCGGCTTGATCGAACCCGGCTTGCACAGCACCTGGCCGCGCTCGACGTCGTCGCGCTTGGTGCCGCGCAGCAGCAGACCGGCGTTGTCGCCCGCCTGACCCTGGTCGAGCAGCTTGCGGAACATTTCCACGCCCGTGACCGTCGTCTTCTGGGTCGGACGGATACCGACGATTTCGATTTCGTCACCGACCTTCACGATGCCGCGCTCGATACGGCCGGTCACCACGGTGCCGCGGCCCGAGATCGAGAACACGTCTTCCACCGGCATCAGGAACGGCTTGTCGACGTCGCGCTCCGGCTGCGGGATGAAGCTGTCCAGCGCTTCCACCAGACGCAGGATCGACGGCACGCCGATTTCGCTCTGGTCGCCTTCCAGCGCCAGACGCGCCGAACCGTGGATGATCGGGGTGTCGTCGCCCGGGAAGTCGTACTTGGTCAGCAGCTCGCGCACTTCCATCTCGACCAGTTCGAGCAGCTCGGCGTCGTCCACCATGTCGGCCTTGTTCAGGAACACGACGATGTACGGCACGCCGACCTGACGCGACAACAGGATGTGCTCGCGGGTCTGCGGCATCGGGCCGTCAGCGGCCGAGCACACCAGGATCGCGCCGTCCATCTGCGCCGCACCGGTGATCATGTTCTTCACGTAGTCGGCGTGGCCCGGGCAGTCGACGTGCGCGTAATGGCGGTTCGCCGATTCGTATTCCACGTGTGCCGTCGAGATCGTGATGCCGCGCGCCTTTTCTTCCGGCGCCGCGTCGATCGCGTCGTATGCCTTGAACTCGCCACCGAAACGCTCGGCGCCCACCTTCGTCAGCGCCGCCGTCAGCGTCGTCTTGCCGTGGTCAACGTGGCCGATCGTGCCGACGTTCACGTGCGGCTTGGTGCGCTCGAATTTACCCTTAGCCATGATTGTCTCTCTTGAGTTCTATGATTCGTGATTCGGGAGTGGGACCGGCGAACGAAGCCGCCCATCCCTTACTGAAGTTGTTTCTCGACCGGGAACCGATGCGGAGTTCGGGAGCAGGTGGAATCCGCCGTGGGGACCCCGAACCCTACCCCCGAAGCCCGGCTATCAGCCGCCCTTCTTGATCACGGTCTCGGCGATGTTGTTCGGCGCCTCGGCGTAGTGATCGAATTCCATCGTGAAGGTCGCGCGACCCTGGGTCAGCGAGCGGATGGTCGTGGCGTAACCGAACATCTCGCCCAGCGGAACCATCGCGTTGATGGTCTTGCCCGACGGCGTGTCGTCCTGGCCCTGCAACAGGCCGCGACGACGGCTCAAGTCGCCCATCACGTCGCCGACGTACTCTTCCGGCGTCACGACTTCGACCTTCATCATCGGCTCCAGCAGGACCGGATCGGCCTTGCGGAAACCTTCCTTGAACGCCATCGACGAAGCGAGCTTGAACGCCATTTCCGAGGAGTCGACGTCGTGGTACGAGCCGAACACCAGCTTGACCTTGACGCCCACGACCGGGAAGCCGGCCAGCGGGCCGCTGGTGATGGTTTCGCGCAGGCCCTTTTCGATCGCCGGGATGAATTCCTTCGGAATCACGCCGCCGGTGATGTCGTTGACGAACAGGAAATCGTTCTCGACGTCTTCGTGCGCGCGGTCCTTCTCGTTCATCGGCGACAGCTCGATCACGACGTGACCGTACTGACCCTTACCGCCGGACTGCTTGGCGTGCTTGTAATCCGACTTGACGTCCGACTTGCGGATGGTCTCGCGGTAAGCGACCTGCGGCTTGCCGACGTTGGCTTCGACGTTGAACTCGCGCTTCATGCGGTCGACGAGGATGTCCAGGTGCAGCTCGCCCATGCCGGCGATGATGGTCTGGCCCGATTCTTCGTCGGTGCGCACGCGGAACGAGGGATCTTCCTGCGCCAGGCGGCCCAGGGCGATACCCATCTTTTCCTGGTCCGACTTGGTCTTCGGTTCGACCGCCATCGAGATGACGGGCTCCGGGAAGATCATGCGCTCGAGGGTAATGATGTGATCCTGCGCGCACAGCGTGTCGCCGGTGGTCACGTCCTTCAGGCCGACGGCAGCGGCGATGTCGCCGGCGCGGACTTCCTTGATCTCGTCGCGCTGGTTGGCGTGCATCTGCAGGATGCGGCCGACGCGTTCTTTCTTCGACTTGACCGGGTTGTACACCTGGTCGCCCGAATTCAGCACGCCCGAGTAGACGCGGAAGAAGGTCAGCGAACCCACGAACGGGTCGGTCATGATCTTGAACGCCAGCGCCGAGAACGGCTCGGCGTCGGACGCCTTGCGGGTGTCTTCCTTGTCGTCTTCGTCGATGCCGGCGACCGGCGGACGGTCGGACGGCGACGGCAACAGGTTGATCACGCCGTCGAGCATGGCCTGCACGCCCTTGTTCTTGAACGCCGAGCCGCAGAACACCGGCACGATCTCGACGCGCAGGGTGCGCGCGCGCAGACCGGCGACGATCTCTTCTTCGGTCAGCTCGCCCTCGTTGAGGTACTTGTCCATGAGCTCTTCCGAGGCTTCCGCCGCGGCTTCGATCATGAATGCGCGAGCCGATTCGGCGGTGGCCAGCAGATCGGCCGGCACTTCGCGATACTCGAACTTGGTGCCCTGCGAAGCGACATCCCAATGGATGGCCTTCATCTTGAGCAGGTCGACCACGCCTTCAAAGCCTTCTTCGGCGCCGATCGGCACCTGCATCGGCACGGCGTAGGCGCCCAGGCGGGCCTTCAGCTGCTCGACGACCTTGTCGAAGTTGGCGCCGGTACGGTCCATCTTGTTGACGAAGGCCATGCGCGGCACGGAGTACTTGTTGGCCTGGCGCCACACGGTCTCCGACTGCGGCTGCACGCCACCGACGGCGCACAGCACGAACACCGCGCCGTCGAGCACGCGCAGGGAGCGCTCGACTTCGATGGTGAAGTCGACGTGCCCGGGGGTGTCGATGATGTTGAAACGGTGCTCGGGCAGGGACTTGTCCATGCCCTTCCAGAACGCGGTCGTCGCTGCCGACGTGATGGTGATGCCGCGTTCCTGCTCCTGCTCCATCCAGTCCATCGTCGCGGCACCTTCGTGCACTTCGCCGATCTTGTGGCTGACGCCGGTGTAGAAAAGGATGCGCTCGGACGTGGTGGTCTTACCCGCGTCGATGTGCGCCATGATGCCGAAGTTGCGGTAACGCTCGATGGGAGTGGTGCGAGCCACGGGACCCTCTCGTAATAAGTTTTCGAATTCCAAATGGCCGGACGCCGCCTTATCGGCGGCCTCCGGTTCGCTAGGCGGCCTTTTAGCCGCCGCGGCAACATCTCATGCGGATGTTGCGAAGGCCCTGTCGCCAGGGCGCGCGATCACCAGCGGTAGTGAGCGAACGCGCGGTTCGCTTCTGCCATGCGGTGGGTCTCTTCGCGCTTCTTGATCGCAGCGCCGCGGTTTTCCGAGGCGTCGAGCAGTTCGGCGGCGAGCTTGCGCGGCATGCTGCTCTCGCCGCGCTTGCGCGCCGACTCGATCAGCCAACGCATCGCCAGCGCCATGCGGCGCGACGTACGCACTTCGACCGGCACCTGGTAGGTGGCGCCGCCGACGCGACGCGACTTCACTTCGACCGACGGAGAGACGTTGGTCAACGCCTTCTCGACCAGCTCGAGAGCGTTGGGGCTCTTTTCGCCGATGACGTCCATCGCGCCGTAAACGATCTTCTCGGCGACGGACTTCTTGCCGCTCTGCATGACCATATTGATGAAGCGCGCGATCGTCTCGCTGCCGTGCTTGGGATCGGGCAGAACCGAACGCTGCGGGGTGGAACCTTTACGCGACATGGTGCGTACCTATTCTCGTGATTCTTGGTAGACGTGTTTCCAAAAGCGGGCGCTTACGCGAAGCGCCGGCCGTCGAAACGACGCGCTTAGGACTTCGGACGCTTGGCGCCGTACTTGGAACGGCTCTGGCGACGCTTGGCGACACCGGCGGCATCGAGCGAGCCGCGCACGGTGTGGTAGCGCACGCCCGGCAGATCCTTGACGCGACCGCCGCGGATCAGGACCACCGAGTGCTCCTGCAGGTTGTGGCCTTCGCCGCCGATGTACGAAATGATTTCGTAGCCGTTGGTCAGGCGCACCTTGGCGACCTTGCGCAGAGCCGAGTTCGGCTTCTTCGGGGTCGTGGTGTAAACGCGGGTGCAAACGCCGCGACGCTGCGGGCAATTCGCCAGCGCCGGCGAGGCGCTCTTGTAGGTGGTCGCCTGCCGCGGCTTGCGGACGAGCTGATTGATGGTTGCCATCTAGAACTCTATTGATGAGGGGCCGGGCGGCCGCTTCGTGAGAAACGAACGGCAAGCCGAATACACCCGACCCACCGAGACGAAAAAGTATAGCTCGCGTTTGACGTGGCCGTCAACGCGAGCGACGCGGACGAACGGAATCGGCGCCAATCAGCGCCAATCCGTCCCAATTCCGATTGATCCCGCCCTGCCCTGGGCCGAACACGAGGCGCTCCATGCGCCTCATTTCGTGATCTGGGACGGCCCGAAGGCCGTCCGAATTACCTAGTTTAGCTGTATTTCCGTGCGATTACGAGCCGCAGCGCCTCAGGAGGCGCTGGACTCCTCGCCGGTTTCGGCCACGGCAGCCGCCGGAGCCGGAGTTTCGACCACCGGGGCCGAGACCGGACCCGACAGGGCTTCCATTTCCGAGTCGGTCAGACCCGAGGCGTTCTTGCGGCGCTGGGTGTGGTACGCCAGGCCGGTACCGGCCGGGATCAGGCGTCCGACGATCACGTTTTCCTTGAGACCGCGCAGGCCGTCGCGGGTACCGCGCACGGCGGCCTCGGTGAGCACGCGGGTGGTCTCCTGGAACGACGCGGCCGAGATGAACGACTCGGTCGCCAGCGAGGCCTTGGTGATGCCGAGCAGGACCGGGTCGTACTTCGACGGGATCTCGTTGCGGGCCAGCAGGCGGGCGTTCTCTTCGACGAAGCGCTGACGCTCGATCTGCTCGCCGTGCAGGAACTTGCTGTCGCCCTGGTCGGTGATCTCGACCTTGCGCAGCATCTGGCGAACGATCACCTCGATGTGCTTGTCGTTGATCTTCACGCCCTGCAGGCGGTAGACGTCCTGGATTTCCTTGGTCAGGTACACGGCCAGCGGCTCGACGCCCAGCAGACGCAGGATGTCCTGCGGGCTCGGCTCGCCGTCCACCACGGTCTCGCCCTTCTCCACGTGCTCGCCTTCGAACACGATGATCTGGCGGTACTTCGGGATCAGCTCTTCGTGCTCTTCACCGTCGGCCTGCTTGATGATCAAGCGCTGCTTGCCCTTGGTGTCCTTGCCGAAGCTGACGATGCCCGAGACTTCGGCGAGGATCGCCGGGTCCTTGGGCTTGCGCGCTTCGAACAAGTCGGCCACGCGCGGCAGACCACCGGTGATGTCGCGGGTCTTCGACGCTTCCTGCGGAATCTTCGCGACCACGTCGCCCACGCCGACCGGCGCGCCGTCCTGCAGGTTGACGATCGAGCGCGGCGGCAGCAGGTACTGCGCCGGCAAGTCGGTGTTCGGGATCTGCAGATCCTTGCCGTTCTTGTCGACGATGCGCACGATCGGGCGCAGATCCTTGCCCATCGAGCCGCGACGCTTGGGATCGGTGATCTCGCGCGAAGCCAGGCCGGTCAGTTCGTCGGTCTTCTCGATCACGGTCACGCCGTCGACGAAGTCGATGAAGCGGATGAAACCGGCGACTTCCGAAACGATCGGGTGGTTATGCGGATCCCAGTTGGCGACGGTCTGGCCGGCCTTGATCTCGGCGCCGTCCTTGACCGCGACGGTCGCACCGTACGGCAGCTTGTAGCGCTCGCGCTCGCGGCCGTGCGGGTCGAGGACCGACAGTTCGCCCGAACGCGACACCGCGACCAGGTGGCCGTTGGCGTGAGCGACGTGCTTGAGGTTGTTGAACTTGATCGAACCGGTGGTCTTGACCGTGACGTTGTCGATCGCCGCAGCTCGCGATGCCGCACCACCGATGTGGAAGGTACGCATGGTCAGCTGGGTGCCGGGCTCGCCGATCGACTGAGCGGCGACGACGCCGACCGCTTCGCCGTGGTTGACCAGGTGACCGCGGCCCAGGTCGCGACCGTAGCAGTTGGCGCACACGCCGAAGCTGCTGGTGCAGGTGATCGTCGAGCGGACCTTGATCGACTGGACGCTGGCCTCTTCGAGCTTGGCCACCCAGGCTTCGTCGAGCAGGGTGTTGCGGGTGACGATCGGATCCTCGTCGTTGCCCGGCAGGAACACGTCCTCGGCCACGACACGGCCCAGCACGCGATCGCGCAGCGGTTCGACCACGTCGCCGCCTTCGACGATCGGGGTCATCATCAGACCTTCGAGCGTGCCGCAATCGTCTTCGGTGATCACCACGTCCTGCGCCACGTCGACCAGGCGACGGGTCAGGTAACCCGAGTTCGCCGTCTTCAACGCGGTATCGGCCAGGCCCTTACGCGCACCGTGGGTCGAGATGAAGTACTGAAGAACGTTCAGGCCTTCGCGGAAGTTCGCGGTGATCGGCGTCTCGATGATCGAGCCGTCGGGACGCGCCATCAGGCCGCGCATACCGGCCAGCTGACGGATCTGCGCCTGCGAACCGCGGGCGCCGGAGTCGGCCATGATGTAAATCGAGTTCATCGACTTCTGCGGGACGCGCTTGCCTTCGGCGTTCTCGACGGTGTCGGTGCCGATCGCGTCCATCATCGCCTTGGCCACGCGCTCGTTCGTGCGCGACCAGATGTCGACGACCTTGTTGTAGCGCTCGCCGGCGGTGACCAGACCCGACTGGTATTGCTGCTGGATTTCCAGCACTTCGGTCTCGGCTTCGGCCAGGATGCCCTTCTTCTCGCCCGGGATGATCATGTCGTCGATGCCGATCGAGACGCCGGCGCGGGTCGCGTAAGCGAAGCCGGTGTACATCAGGCGGTCGGCGAACACGACCGTGTCCTTCAGGCCGAGCATGCGGTAGCACGAGTTGATCAGACGGCTGATGTTCTTCTTGGTCAGCTCGGTGTTGGCCAGCGCGTACGGCAGACCGTCCGGCAGGATCTCGCGCAGCAGGGCGCGGCCGACGGTGGTGTCGACGATCGAGGTCTTGGGCTCGCGGGTGCCGTCCTCGTTGATCACGATCTCGCTGATGCGGACCTTGACCTTGGCGTGGATCTGCACGACGCGGTTGTCGTAGGCGCGCTTCACTTCGGCGACGTTGGCGAACACCATGCCCTCGCCCGCCTTGTTCTCCAGGGCGCGGGTCATGTAGTACAGACCCAGCACGACGTCCTGCGACGGCACGATGATCGGCTCGCCGTTGGCCGGCGACAGGATGTTGTTGGACGCCATCATCAGCGCGCGCGCTTCCAGCTGGGCTTCCAGCGAGAGCGGCACGTGGACGGCCATCTGGTCGCCGTCGAAGTCGGCGTTGAACGCGGTGCAGACCAGCGGATGCAGCTGGATCGCCTTGCCTTCGATCAACACCGGCTCGAACGCCTGGATGCCGAGACGGTGCAGGGTCGGTGCGCGGTTCAACAGCACCGGGTGCTCGCGGATCACCTCTTCGAGGATGTCCCACACCTCGGCCTCTTCACGCTCGACCAACTTCTTGGCGGCCTTGATCGTGGTGGCCAGGCCGCGACGCTGCAGCTTGGCGAAGATGAAGGGCTTGAACAGCTCCAGCGCCATCTTCTTCGGCAGACCGCACTCGTGCAGACGCAGGGTCGGGCCGACCACGATGACCGAACGGCCCGAGTAGTCGACGCGCTTGCCGAGCAAGTTCTGGCGGAAACGGCCCTGCTTGCCCTTGATCATGTCGGCGAGCGACTTGAGCGGGCGCTTGTTGGTGCCGGTGATGGCGCGGCCGCGGCGGCCGTTGTCCATCAGGGCGTCGACCGATTCCTGCAGCATGCGCTTTTCGTTGCGCACGATGATGTCGGGCGCATTGAGTTCGAGCAGGCGGCGCAGGCGGTTGTTGCGGTTGATGACGCGGCGGTACAGATCGTTCAGGTCGGAGGTCGCGAAGCGGCCGCCGTCCAGCGGCACCAGCGGGCGCAGGTCCGGCGGCAGCACCGGCAGCACGGTCATGACCATCCACTCCGGACGGTTGCCGGATTCGAGGAAGGCTTCGACCAGCTTGATGCGCTTGGTGAGGCGCTTGAGCTTGGTTTCGCTGTTGGTCGAGGCGATCTCTTCGCGCAGCTGCAGCATTTCGGCCTGCAGGTCGATCGTGCGCAGCAGGTCGTACACGGCCTCGGCGCCCATCGCGGCTTCGAAGTCGTCGCCATGCTCCTGACGCGCGGTCAGGTACTGCTCTTCGGTCAGCAGGTTGCCGCGTTCCATCGGGGTCAGGCCCGGCTCGGTCACGACATAGGCTTCGAAGTACAGGATGCGCTCGATGTCGCGCAGGGTCATGTCGAGCATCAGGCCGATGCGCGAGGGCAGCGACTTGAGGAACCAGATGTGCGCGACCGGCGAGGCCAGGTCGATGTGGCCCATGCGCTCGCGACGCACCTTGGCCAGGGTGACTTCGGTGCCGCACTTCTCGCAAACCACGCCACGGTGCTTCATGCGCTTGTACTTGCCGCACAGGCACTCGTAGTCCTTGATCGGTCCGAAGATCGCGGCGCAGAACAGGCCGTCGCGTTCGGGCTTGAAGGTACGGTAGTTGATGGTTTCCGGCTTCTTCACTTCGCCGAACGACCACGAACGGATCAGGTCGGGCGAAGCCAGCGCGATCTTGATCGCGTCGAAGTCCAGCGCGGGACGCTGCTGGTTGAAGAGATTGAGCAAGTCTTTCATGGGTTTCTCCGGGAATCGGGAATAGAGAATGGGGAATCGTCAAGCGGGTTTCGGGAGGGACTCGGGTCGCTGTCGCGGCTGCCGACTCCCACACCCGATTCCCGGCCGTCCTCAGTTCTCTTCCAGCTCCATGTTGATCGCGAGCGAGCGGATTTCCTTCACGAGCACGTTGAAGGACTCCGGCATGCCGGCGACCATTTCGTACTCGCCGTCGACGATGTTCTTGTACATCTGGTTGCGGCCCTGCACGTCGTCGGACTTCACCGTCAGCATTTCCTGCAGGGTGTAGGCCGCGCCGTAGGCTTCCAGCGCCCAGACTTCCATTTCGCCGAAACGCTGGCCGCCGAACTGCGCCTTGCCGCCCAGCGGCTGCTGGGTGACGAGCGAGTACGGACCGGTCGAACGCGCGTGCATCTTGTCGTCGACGAGGTGGTTCAGCTTCAGCATGTGCATGTAGCCGATCGTGACCGGACGCTCGAACGCTTCGCCGGTGCGGCCGTCGTGCAGGATCGTCTGACCGCTGCTCGGCAGTTCGGCCAGCTCGAGCATGCGCTTGATCTCGAACTCGGCCGCGCCGTCGAACACCGGGGTCGCCATCGGCACGCCGTCGACCAGGTTGTGCGCCAGGGTCAGCAGCTCTTCGTCGGTGAATTGCTTCAGGTCGACGCGCTGGCCGTGCAGCTTCTGGTCGTGGTTGTAGATGTCGTCGAGGAACTTGCGCAGTTCGGCGATCTTCTGCTGCGCCTCCAGCATGCGCTGGATCTTCTGGCCCAGGCCCTTGGCGGCCCAGCCCAGATGCACTTCGAGGATCTGGCCGATGTTCATACGCGACGGCACGCCCAGCGGGTTCAGCACGATGTCGACGGTCTGGCCGTCGGCCGCGTACGGCATGTCCTCGACCGGCACGATGGTCGACACGACGCCCTTGTTGCCGTGACGGCCGGCCATCTTGTCGCCCGGCTGGATGCGGCGCTTGACCGCCAGGAACACCTTGACCATCTTCAGCACGCCCGGCGCGAGGTCGTCGCCCTGGGTGATCTTGCCGCGCTTGTCGGCGAAGCGGCGATCGAATTCCTTCTGATGGACGTCGATCTGCTTCTGGGCGCGTTCGATCGCTTCGATCGCTTCCTCGTCCTTCATGCGCAGGGTGAACCAATCGGACTTCTTCAGGCCGTCGAGCACCAGGCTGGTGACCGTGTCGCCCTTCTTCAGGCCGGCGCCGCCGTTGGCGGTCTTGCCGATCAGCTGCGAACGCAGACGGTCGTAGATCGCCGCTTCGAGGATGCGGAACTGGTCGTCGAAGTCCTTCTTGACGCGACGGATTTCCGACTCTTCGATCTGGCGGGCGCGCTTGTCCTTCTCGATGCCGTCGCGGGTGAAGACCTGCACGTCGATGACGGTGCCGTCCATGCCCGGGGGCACGCGCAGCGAGCTGTCCTTAACGTCGGAAGCCTTCTCGCCGAAGATCGCGCGCAGCAGCTTCTCTTCCGGGGTCAGCTGGCTTTCGCCCTTCGGCGTGACCTTGCCGACCAGGATGTCGCCGGCGCGGACTTCGGCGCCGATGTACACCACGCCCGACTCGTCGAGGCGGTTCAGCGCCTGCTCGGAGACGTTCGGGATGTCGGCGGAGATTTCCTCCGGCCCCAGCTTGGTGTCGCGGGCGACGCAGGTCAGCTCTTCGATGTGGATCGTGGTGTAGCGATCCTCTTCGACCACGCGCTCGGAGAGCAGGATCGAGTCTTCGAAGTTGTAGCCGTTCCACGGCATGAACGCGACCAGCATGTTCTGGCCGAGCGCGAGCTCGCCGATGTCGGTCGAGGGGCCGTCGGCCAGCACGTCGCCGCGGGCGATGACGTCGCCGACCTTGACCAACGGGCTCTGGTTGATACAGGTGTTCTGGTTCGAACGCGTGTACTTGATCAGGTTGTAGATGTCGACGCCGGCATCGGTGACGCCGGAGATTTCCGACTCGTTGACCTTGACCACGATGCGGGCCGCGTCGATCTGCTCGATCGTGCCGCCGCGCAGCGCATTCACGGTCACGCCCGAGTCGCGCGCCACGGCGCGCTCGATGCCGGTACCGACCAGCGGCTTCTGCGCCTTCAGGGTCGGGACGGCCTGGCGCTGCATGTTGGCGCCCATCAACGCGCGGTTGGCGTCGTCGTGCTCGAGGAACGGAACCAGCGCGGCCGCGACCGACACGGTCTGCATCGGCGAGACGTCCATGAAGTGGATCTCGGACGGCGGCTTGAGCAGGGTTTCGCCCTGGTAACGGCAGGCGACGAACTGCGAGCTGATCATGCCCTTGTCGTCCTGCGGCGCGTTGGCCTGGGCGATGACGTACTCGTTCTCTTCGATCGCCGACAAGAACTCGACGTCATCGGTGACCTTGCCGTCCACGACCTTGCGGTACGGCGTCTCAAGGAAGCCGTACTTGTTGGTGCGGGCGAACACGGCCAGCGAGTTGATCAGGCCGATGTTCGGGCCTTCAGGCGTTTCGATGGTGCAGACGCGGCCGTAATGGGTCGGATGCACGTCGCGCACTTCGAAGCCGGCGCGCTCGCGGGTCAGGCCGCCCGGGCCGAGGGCCGACACGCGACGCTTGTGCGTGACTTCCGACAGCGGGTTGTTCTGGTCCATGAACTGCGACAGCTGCGAGGAGCCGAAGAACTCCTTGATCGCGGCGGCCACCGGCTTGGCGTTGATCAGTTCCTGCGGCGTGAGGCCTTCGGATTCCGCCATCGACAGGCGTTCCTTGACCGCGCGCTCGACGCGTACCAGGCCGACGCGGAAGGTGTTCTCGGCCATTTCGCCGACCGAACGCACGCGACGGTTGCCCAGGTGATCGATGTCGTCGACCACGCCGCGGCCGTTGCGGATCTCGGTCAGCACGCGAATGACGTCGAGGATGTCCGAGGTCTTGCCCAGCTCGTTGCGCAGGCGCACGGACTCGTCGTCCTTGCGCTCGGCGAAGTACTTGGCGTCGTACAGCACCGAGGCGCCGAGGGTTTCCTTGCGGCCGATGCGGCGGTTGAACTTCATCCGGCCGACGCCCGACAGGTCGTAGCGCTCGAAGGTGAAAAACAGGTTGTGGAACAGGTTCTGCGCGGCGTCCTTGGTCGGCGGCTCGCCCGGACGCATCATCCGGTAGATTTCGACCAGGGCTTCCAGCTGCGTCTTCGACGGGTCGATGCGCAGGGTGTTGGAGATGTACGGGCCGCGGTCGAGGTCGTTGACCCAGATCGTGCCGACCGACTCGATGCCGGCCTTGCGGAACGCGGCGAGCTGGTCGTCGCTGATTTCGTCGTTGGCCGTGGCCAGCAGTTCGCCGGAACGGGTGTCGACGACGTCGTGCGAGAGGATGCGGCCGACCAGGTAGCTGTCGGGCACGGCCAGCGCGGCGATGCCGGACTGCTCGAGCTGCTTGACGTGGCGCGCAGTGATGCGCTTGCCGGCTTCGACGATGACCTTGTCGCCGTCGGCCAGATCGAAGTCCAGGGTTTCGCCGCGCAGGCGCTCGGAGACCAGCTCCCACTGCACGCCCTCGGACATGATGTGGAAGGTGTTGATCTCGAAGAACTCGGCGAGCATTTCTTCGTTGTTGTAGCCGAGCGCGCGCAGCAGCACGGTGACCGGCAGCTTGCGGCGACGGTCGATACGGGTGAACAGGGCGTCCTTCGGGTCGAACTCGAAGTCGAGCCAGGAACCGCGATACGGAATGATGCGGGCGCTGTACAGCAGCTTGCCCGAGCTGTGGGTCTTGCCGCGGTCGTGGTCGAAGAACACGCCGGGCGAACGGTGCAGCTGCGAGACGATGACGCGCTCGGTGCCGTTGACGATGAAGGTGCCGTTGTCGGTCATGAGCGGGATTTCGCCCATGTAGACCTCCTGCTCCTTCACGTACTTGATGGCCTTGGTCGACGACTCGCGGTCGTAGATCACCAGGCGCACGGTCACGCGCAGCGGGGCGCCGTAGGACAGGCCGCGGTTGCGGCACTCGCGCTCATCGAACACCGGGTCGCCGAGCTTGTAGCCGACGTATTCGAGAGCAGCGTTGCCGCTGTAGCTGGAGATCGGGAACACCGACTTGAGGGCGGCGTGCAGGCCGCGATCGGCGCGCTTGGCCGGGTCGGTGTGTTCCTGCAGGAATTCGCGATAGGAGTCGACCTGGATCGCGAGCAGGAACGGCACTTCGAGGATGGATTTGCGCTTGCCGAAATCCTTGCGGATGCGCTTCTTTTCGGTGAACGAATAGTTCGTGGAAGCTGTGGTCATGGTGAGCTACCGCCTCGATTAACTTTAAATGGGCCGGGAAAGCCGCCGTGGCGTCCTTCCGGGCAGACCGCGCGTCCGCGGTCCGGGGGAACAAGGGAAAATTGCCAGTGGGAAGTCGCTGGTATTGCCGGCACCAGCACGCCTTCTCCCGCTACTTCCGACTGGTAACTCGGATGACGCCGGGAACATCGATTCCCGTGGAACGGCCAAAGGCCGGGGACTTTCGTCCCCAGCCTTCAGTGGTCGCCAAAGTGACTCGGCGACGCAAGTACGACTTACTTGACTTCGACAGCTGCACCAGCGGCTTCGAGGTCCTTCTTGAACTTCTCGGCGTCGGCCTTCGAGACGGCTTCCTTCACGGTCTGCGGAGCGCCTTCGACCAGGTCCTTCGCTTCCTTCAGGCCCAGGCCGGTGATGGCGCGGACGGCCTTGATGACTTCGACCTTCTTCTCGCCGGCAGCCTTCAGGATGACGTTGAACTCGGTCTGCTCTTCGACCGGAGCAGCGGCTTCAGCGGCGACGCCGGCGACGACCGGAGCAGCGGCGGAAACGCCGAACTTCTCTTCGATCGCGCGGACGAGTTCCATGACTTCCATCAGGCTCTTTTCGGCGATGGCTTCGACGATTTGTTCGTTGGAAAGGGACATTTGAATAACCTCAGGAAATATTGATCTTACGAATCGGATTCAGTGAAGCGGTCGCGAATGCGGGGCGGCGATTACGCCGGTTCCGCTTCGGCCGGAGCTTCGACAGCGACTTCGCCGCCGCCCTGCTGGTCGGCCACGGCCTTGACGGCGCGGGCGAACATGCTGGCGGGTTCGGACAGGACGCGGGCCAGCATGGCCAGAGCCTGTTCGAGGGTCGGCAACGAGGCGAGCACGTCGACGTGGCTGGCCGGGTACACCTGGCCTCCCAACGCGACGACCTTGGCCTGCAGCTTGTCGTTGCCCTTGGCGAATTCCTTGATCAGACGACCGGCAGCGCCGGGTTCTTCCGTCGAGAACGCATACAGCAACGGACCGACGAGCTTGTCTTGGACGCACTCGTATTCGGTACCGGCAACGGCACGCGAAGCCAGGGTGTTCTTGACGACACGCAAGTACACACCGGTTTCACGAGCCTTCTTGCGCATCGCGGTCAGTTGAGCAACCGTGATGCCTGCGTACTCGGCAGCAATCAAGGAGTGAGCCTTGGCGGCGACTTCTGCCAGTTCGGCGACTACTTCTTGCTTCTGAGACAGATTAAGAGCCATTGCACTCCTCCAAGGCCGGGATTCGGGATTCGTGAGAGGAGAGCGGCAAAGCGGCTTGCGCCTGGCTTCGACCGATCCCCGATCCCGTACTACCCATCCCGGCACTATTAACTCCGCTTACGGCTCCTGCCGCTTGCGGTCCTGGGCGGCGACCGTCCTTGGCGCCGGGGACGCCGAAGGCATCCCGGGTGGTGGCCTTTCCTGAAAATAGTTTCAGGGGCGGCACCATCTACGCCGGCCCGGCTCCGAAGAGTCCGAATTAAGCGATCCCGCTGTACCGACGGCGACTCCTTGCCGTGTCGAGCTTCCGTGCCCGTCGTCGGTATGCGCTGACCGCGCCTGCGGTCTTTGACGGCTATCGGTCGGGAGCGGACTCCCTTGCGATGCCCTCAAATGCTAGGAACGAGTTGAGAGGAGTGGGAAACGAGTTAGAACGACTAGGCTTGCCGCTCACTCCTCATTCCTCTTCACTCATTCCTGTTGTTCGATTACTTCAGCGTCAGCGAGGTCAGATCGACGGTCACGCCCGGACCCATGGTCGAGCTGATCGAGATCTTCTGCAGGTACTGACCCTTGGCGGTCGCCGGCTTGGCCTTGATCAGGTCGAGCAGCAGCGCCTGCAGGTTGTCCTTCAGCGAGGCGTCTTCGAACGAAGCCTTGCCCAGGGTGCAGTGGATGATGCCGGCCTTGTCGGTGCGGTAACGCACCTGGCCGCCCTTGGCGTTCTTGACCGCTTCGGCCGGGTTCGGCGAGACGGTGCCGACCTTCGGGTTCGGCATCAGGCCGCGCGGGCCGAGCACCTGGCCCAGCTTACCGACGACGCGCATGGCGTCCGGGGTGGCGATGACGACGTCGTAGTTCAGATCGCCGGCCTGCATCTTCTCGGCCAGGTCGTCCATACCGACGGCTTCGGCGCCGGCGGCCAGGGCCTCGTCGGCCTTCGCGCCGGCCGGGGCGAACACCGCCACGCGCACGGTCTTGCCGGTGCCGGCCGGGAGCACGGTCGAGCCGCGGACCTGCTGGTCGGACTTCTTCGCGTCCACGCCCAGGCGCACGGCGACGTCGACGGACTCGACGAACTTGGCCTTGGTCGCGGTCTTGACGATCTTGACCGCTTCTTCGAACGGATAGGCCTTGCCCGGGACCACAGCTGCCTTGATTGCTTTTTCGCGCTTCGTGATTGCCATGATCAGCCCTCCACCACCAGACCCATGCTGCGGGCCGAACCCGCAATCGTCTTCACTGCCGCTTCCAGGTCGGCCGCGGTCAGATCCGCTTCCTTCGCCTTGGCGATGTCTTCGAGCTGCTTACGGGTGACCTTGCCCACCTTCTCGGTGTTCGGGCGCTTGGAGCCCGACGAGATGCCGGCGGCCTTCTTGAGCAGGACCGAAGCCGGGGTGCTCTTGGTGACGAAGGTGAAGGTACGGTCCGAGTAGGCCGTGATGATGACCGGGGTCGGCAGACCCGGCTCGAGCTTGGAGGTCGCAGCGTTGAACGCCTTGCAGAACTCCATGATGTTCAGGCCGCGCTGACCCAGCGCAGGACCGACCGGCGGCGAGGGGTTGGCCTGACCGGCCTTCACCTGCAGCTTGATGTAACCGACTACTTTCTTTGCCATTGCTCTGCTCTCCGGGTGCTAGCGCCTGGACCTCAGGCTCCCCATCGGGCCGGAAATCGCGCGTTCCGGCATCGCGTTTTGCTTGCGCAGACAGCCGCCCCGGACCTTTCGAGAGGGGGCAGCTGCATGAGTAGGGCCACCGCATCTAGGCAGTGAGCCGCGCACTATATCAGGTTTTGCGGAAAACAACACGACGAGGCCCGGCAAGCCGGGCCTCGTACGATGCGGTCAGCCAGGCCGGGGCCGGGCTCAGGTGGCCTTTTCGACCTGCCCGAATTCCAGCTCGACCGGGGTCGAGCGGCCGAAGATCAGCACCGCGACGCGCAGGCGGCTCTTCTCGTAGTTGATTTCCTCGACCACGCCGTTGAAATCGACGAACGGGCCATCGACCACGCGGACCATCTCGCCCGGCTCGAACAGCACCTTCGGACGCGGCTTCTCGACGCCTTCCTGAACGCGCTGAAGGATCCGGTCCGCTTCGCGGTCCTGGATCGGCAGGGGACGATCGGCGGTGCCGCCGATGAAGCCCATGACCTTCGGGGTTTCCTTGATCAGATGCCAGCTTTCGCTGTCGATGCGCGGAATGCCGGCTTCGTCGTGCGTGGCGATCTGGACCAGGACGTAGCCCGGGAAAAATTTACGCTCGGACCGGCGCTTCTGGCCGGAACGCATTTCGACGACCTCTTCGGTCGGCACCAGGACGTCGCCGAAGCGCTCCTGCATCTCGAAACGGACGATACGGTCGCGCAGCGCTTGCGCTACGGACTTTTCGAAGCCGGAATACGCATGTACCACGTACCAGCGCTTGTTATCTTGCGAATTCACGTCGGTCGTCTCCTCAACGCGACAGCAGGAACTTGACCGCAGCCTGGATCACATAATCGAAGCCGGACAGGATGAGGCTGAGAATCGCGACCGCGATCATGACCACCCAGGTGGTCTTGAGCGCTTCTTCGCGGGTCGGCCAGACCACCTTGCGCAACTCGAAACGCGATTCCGAGAGGAATTCGCGGGTCTGTGCACCCTTGGTGGAAAACATGAACACCACCGCGCCGGCGAGCAGGCCGGCGACGACCACGCCGCTACGCAGCGGGCCGCTCCAGTTCTCGAACCAGAGGTAGGCGAACACACCGCCCAGCGCAAGCAGCAGCGCCAGCGCGTACTTGGCGATATCACCGGCACCGCCGGATTTATGTTGTTCGGCCTTGCTGTTCATTCTCGGGGCGATTCCCTCGCGAAAGCCCGCCCATCCCTGCGCGGCCCTTTCAATGCATTCCAGTCGCCGGATCGTCCGAGCCGGCTCGGTATCGAGTGGCACGCCAGGAGGGACTCGAACCCCCAACCTGCGGTTTTGGAGACCGCTGCTCTGCCAATTGAGCTACTGGCGTACGTCTTTGAAGTCTTCAACCCGACTCGGCGCCCGAATCGGGCCCGGGATCGAGCGGATATTCCAAGGTGTACTAAACAACGAAGGCGGACCGGGTTGCCGGCCCGCCGTTCGCGGCTTGCGGCGGCCTTGCGACCGCCGCGATGGTGCGATTACTTGATGATCTTGGCCACGACGCCGGCGCCGACGGTACGGCCGCCTTCGCGGATCGCGAAACGCAGGCCTTCGTCCATCGCCACCGGGTTGATCAGCGTGACCACCATCTTCACGTTGTCGCCCGGCATCACCATCTCGACGCCCTCCGGCAGCTCGCAAGCGCCGGTGATGTCGGTGGTGCGGAAGTAGAACTGCGGACGGTAGCCCTTGAAGAACGGGGTGTGACGGCCGCCTTCGTCCTTCGACAGCACATAGACTTCGGCTTCGAAGTCGGTGTGCGGCTTGATCGAACCCGGCTTGCACAGCACCTGGCCGCGCTCGACGTCGTCGCGCTTGGTGCCGCGCAGCAGCAGACCGGCGTTGTCGCCCGCCTGACCCTGGTCGAGCAGCTTGCGGAACATTTCCACGCCCGTGACCGTCGTCTTCTGGGTCGGACGGATACCGACGATTTCGATTTCGTCACCGACCTTCACGATGCCGCGCTCGATACGGCCGGTCACCACGGTGCCGCGGCCCGAGATCGAGAACACGTCTTCCACCGGCATCAGGAACGGCTTGTCGACGTCGCGCTCCGGCTGCGGGATGAAGCTGTCCAGCGCTTCCACCAGACGCAGGATCGACGGCACGCCGATTTCGCTCTGGTCGCCTTCCAGCGCCAGACGCGCCGAACCGTGGATGATCGGGGTGTCGTCGCCCGGGAAGTCGTACTTGGTCAGCAGCTCGCGCACTTCCATCTCGACCAGTTCGAGCAGCTCGGCGTCGTCCACCATGTCGGCCTTGTTCAGGAACACGACGATGTACGGCACGCCGACCTGACGCGACAACAGGATGTGCTCGCGGGTCTGCGGCATCGGGCCGTCAGCGGCCGAGCACACCAGGATCGCGCCGTCCATCTGCGCCGCACCGGTGATCATGTTCTTCACGTAGTCGGCGTGGCCCGGGCAGTCGACGTGCGCGTAATGGCGGTTCGCCGATTCGTATTCCACGTGTGCCGTCGAGATCGTGATGCCGCGCGCCTTTTCTTCCGGCGCCGCGTCGATCGCGTCGTATGCCTTGAACTCGCCACCGAAACGCTCGGCGCCCACCTTCGTCAGCGCCGCCGTCAGCGTCGTCTTGCCGTGGTCAACGTGGCCGATCGTGCCGACGTTCACGTGCGGCTTGGTGCGCTCGAATTTACCCTTAGCCATGGCTGTCGCTTCTCGTTTGTGGGTCTGTATGTCGCGGCGGCTGTTGGTAAAGCAGCCTTGTCTTGCTTTGGATGGTGCTCACGAAAGGAATCGAACCTTCGACCTCCTCCTTACCAAGGAGGTGCTCTACCGACTGAGCTACGTGAGCGTGAAACCTGGGTGCTGCGATCCGCCTGCGCGGGCTTTACTGCAATGGGACCGATGCGGGCGAATTCAACGGTATCCGTCGACCGAGCCGTTCAATGGAGCGGGAGACGGGATTCGAACCCGCATTATCAGCTTGGAAGGCTGAGGCTCTAACCATTGAACTACTCCCGCGCCGCGTACAGCCATTACAGCGTTGGAACTTCGATCTGCAACTTTAAACTGAAACCGGCATTACCGATATCGCTGGAGCCGACATCGTTGCAACTGATTCCACTCGTGCCTCCGCGCCAGCATCCGTCGAACCCTGAAACCCGACGAACGATTGCCTGTCGCGATGAAACTGGTGGAGGGAGGTGGATTCGAACCACCGAAGGCGTAAGCCAGCAGATTTACAGTCTGCCCCCGTTGGCCGCTTGGGTATCCCTCCAAAAGAGCCCGTAATTCTGGCGCGCGTTCTTCAGGAAGTCAACGCGTTTTCGCACAACTTTTTTCGGAATCCACTCGCGCCGGCCGAACCTGCCGCCGGGCGACCCCGAAACGGCCGCATAGTGTACTCAGACATTGAACCGGAAGTGCAGCACATCGCCCTCTTGGACGCGATATTCCTTGCCTTCCAGGCGCAGACGCCCGGCATCGCGGGCTCCCGACTCGCCCTTGTACTTGATGAAATCGTCGTAGGAGATGGTTTCGGCGCGGATGAAGCCCTTCTCGAAGTCGGTGTGGATCACCGCAGCGGCCTGCGGCGCGGTCGAGCCGGCCTTGACCGTCCAGGCGCGCACTTCCTTGACCCCGGCGGTGAAATAGGTCTGCAGGCCCAGCAGCTCGTAGCCGGCGCGGATGACCCGGTTGAGGCCGGGCTCGGCCAGGCCCAGATCGGCCAGGAAGGTGTCGCGGTCGGCGTCGTCGAGCTGGCTCAGCTCTTCCTCGATCGCGGCCGAGACCGGCACCACCTGGGCGCCCTCGAGCTTGGCGCGCTCGCGCACCGCATCCAGGTGCGGGTTGTTCTCGAAACCGTCCTCGAGCACGTTGGCGACGTACATCACCGGCTTGAGGGTGAGCAGGAACAGATCGCGCAGGGCGGCCTTGTCGTCCTCGGACAGGCTCAGCGCGCGCGCCGGCTTGCCGGCATCCAGGCCCTCGCGCACGCGGCCCAGGACCTCCTTGCGCACGATCGCTTCCTTGTCGCCGGTCTTGGCCGAGCGCTCGGCGCGCTGGTAGGCCTTCTCGACGCTTTCCAGGTCGGCCAGGGCCAGCTCGGTATCGATGGTCTCGATATCGGCGATCGGGTCGACCTTGTTGTTGACGTGGATGACGTCCGGATTCTCGAAGCAGCGCACCACGTGGGTGATCGCGTCGACTTCGCGGATGTGGGCGAGGAACTTGTTGCCCAGGCCCTGCCCGCTCGCGGCGCCGGCGACCAGGCCGGCGATGTCGACGAACTCGACCGCGGTGGGCAGCAGCTTCTGCGGCTTGACGATGTCGGCCAGCGCGTTCAGGCGCGGATCCGGCACCGGCACGGCGCCGACGTTCGGCTCGATCGTGCAGAACGGGAAGTTCGCCGCGGCGATCCCAGCCTTGGTCAGGGCGTTGAAAAGGGTCGACTTGCCCACGTTGGGCAGGCCGACGATGCCGCATTTGATACCCATGGCTTTGATCCGGTATTCGTGATTCGAGATTTGGGATTGGGAACTCGCAGGCGACGGCGCCTGGCGAACCCCCAATCCCGAATCCCTAATTACGGGGCGTGTGCAGGCGGGTCATGGCGTCCATCAGGTTGCCCTGCACCGCCAGCGGCATGACTTCGATGGCGTCGTCGATCGCGCGCAGGATCGTCGCCTCGTCGTCCTTGCCGGGACGTCCGAGCACCCAGGGAGTGACCTTGTCCTTGTGGCCGGGGTGGCCGATGCCGATACGCAGGCGGTGGAACTTGCCGTGACCGAGCAACTGGATGGTGTCGCGCAAACCGTTCTGGCCGCCGTGGCCGCCGTCGAACTTGAGACGGGCGGTGCCGGGCGCGAGATCGAGCTCGTCGTGCGCCAGCAGCGCCTCCTCGGGCTCGATCTTCCAGTAGCGCAGGGCCGCGGTGACCGACTTGCCCGACAGGTTCATGAACGTGGCCGGCTTGAGCAGCCAGACCGGACGCCCGGCGATCTCGATCTTCGAGGTTTCGCCGAACAATTTGGATTCCAGGCCGAACCGGCCGCCGAACTTTTCGTTCAGGGCGTCCACAAACCAGAACCCGGCATTGTGCCGGGTCCGGGTGTGTTCCGACCCCGGGTTGCCGAGGCCGACGATCAGGCGCAGATCTGCCATCGCGTAAGACTATCCGTGTACGCAAACCGGCGCGCCGATCAGGGCGCGCCGGTCCACGATCACTTCTTGTCTTCGTCCTTCTTGGCGACCTTCGCAGCCGGCACTTCGGCGACCGGCGCCTCGACGGCTTCTTCGGCCTCTTCCTTGCCGTGCTTGGCGATCACGACGGCGACGTCGTGTTCCTTGCCCAGCTTCAGCTCGGGAATCTCGACGCCCTTCGGCAGCTTGAGCTCCGAGAGGTGGACGATGTCGCCGACGGCGAGCGCGGACAGGTCGATCTCGAGGAACTCCGGCAGGTCCTTCGGCAGGCAGCTGATTTCGACTTCGTTGAGCTCGTGGGTCACCACGACGTCGGCAGCCTTGCCGGCCGGCGACTTGTCTTCGTTGAGGAAGTGCAGCGGCACCGCGACGCGGATGGCCTGGTTCTCATCCACGCGCTGGAAGTCCAGGTGCATGATGATCTGCTTGTACGGGTGGCGCTGCATATCGCGCAGCAGCACGCTCTCGCTCTTGCCGTCGACATCGAGGGTCAGGATCGAGGAGTAGAACCACTCGTGCTGGCTGGCCAGCCACACTTTCTCGTGATCGAGCTGGATCGGCTGCGGCGTAGCCTTGCCGCCGTAGATGATGGCCGGGATGCTGGCGGCACGACGCAGGCGGCGGCTCGCACCCTTCCCCTCGACGTTGCGGCCAGTGGCCTTGATGATGTGTTCGGACATTGTCGTTTACTCACTTTGCAGCATTAGGATCGCCTCGCGGCGATTTGGAGACTCATCCGCGACCAGATGAGCCTGGATCGGGACCCGGGACTCGGGACTCGGGACTCGAAAGGCAAAAGCCGACGCTTCAGCGCTCTCGAGTCCCGAGTCCCGAACCCCGAGCCCCTGGATTCAATCCACGTACAACGAACTCACCGACTCGCCGAAGGCGATGCGGCGGATCGTTTCGGCCAGCAGCTCGGCGACGCTGAGCTGGCGGATGCGGCCGGTGGCGCGGGCCGCGGCGGTCAGCGGGATGGTGTCGGTCACCACCAGCTCGTCCAGCTGCGACTTCATTACGTTGTCGATCGCCGCGCCCGACAGCACCGGGTGGGTGCAGTAGGCGACGACTTTCAGCGCGCCCTGCGCCTTGAGCGCGGCCGCGGCGGCGCACAGGGTGCCGGCGGTGTCGACGATGTCGTCGACCAGCACGCAGGTCTTGCCCGACACGTCGCCGATGATGTTCATCACCGTGGCGACGTTGGCGCGCGGGCGGCGCTTGTCGATGATCGCCAGGTCGGCATCGTCGAGGCGCTTGGCGATCGCACGGGCGCGGACCACGCCGCCGACGTCGGGCGACACCACGACCATGTTGTCGGTGCCGTGCGCGCGCCAGATGTCGGCGAGCAGCAGCGGCGAGGCGTAGACGTTGTCGACCGGGATGTCGAAGAAGCCCTGGATCTGGTCGGCGTGCAGATCGACCGTGAGCACCCGGTCGGCGCCGACGGCGCCGAACATCTTGGCCGCGACCTTGGCGGTGATCGGCACGCGCGAGGAGCGCGGGCGGCGATCCTGGCGGGCGTAGCCGAAGTACGGCACCACCGCGGTCACGTTGGCCACCGATGCGCGCTTGAGCGCGTCGATCAGGACCAGCAGCTCCATGAAGTTCTCGGCGGTCGGCGCGTTCGTCGACTGAATGACGAACACTTCCTGACGCCGCACGTTCTCTTCGATCTCGACCTGCACTTCGCCGTCGGAGAAACGCCCGACCAGGGCCTTGCCGAGCCGGATACCGAGTTCCTTGCACACCGCCTCGGCGAGCGGACGGTTGGCATTACCGCTGAATACCAGCAGGTTTCGATCGTTTTGCACTGTCTTCTCCGCTTCGCTCTGACCGTGGCGGCTGGTGATGATTGGGAGGTGGGGAATCCACGATTCCCAACTCCCGGCATTCGATGGCAGGGGCGGTAGGATTCGAACCTACGAATGCCAGGATCAAAACCTGGTGCCTTGGGCCTCTTGGCGACGCCCCTGCGGAAGATTTGCCTCGAGCGCGGCACACAGCGCGGAACGCCCTGCACCACCCGCCGTCCAGGCCCGTAGGCCGGAAGGCAGTTCCGCCAGCGCTGCCTCGGCGGATTCGCGCTGCGCGAACTCGACGAAACACCCGCTGCCAGAGCCGGTCAGGCGTGGCGAACCGATTTGCGACAACGCGGCGAAGGCGGCCTCGACGGCAGCTTCGCGCTTGCGCAACACCGGCTCGAACGCATTCCCGAGCGGCTTACCCGAAACGAAGTCCGACATTGTCGCGGGCGCAGCATCCCGCGTCAATTCAGACGATTGAAACAAGGCCGCGGTGGGCGCATGAACGCCCGGGTCGACCAGGACGTACCAGGCCGGCGCCAACTCGATCGGCTGCAGGGCCTCGCCGACGCCTTCGGCCCAGGCATTCTCACCTCGCACGAAGACCGGCACGTCGGCACCGAGGCGCAGCCCGAGCTCGGCCAGCCGGTCGACGCCCAGATGCGTGCCCCACAAGGCATCCAGGGCGACCAGCACGGTCGCCGCATCGGATGAACCACCGCCGAAACCGCCGCCAGCCGGAATGCGCTTTTCGATGACGATATCGGCACCTTGACCGCTGTTCGCCTCCTTTTGCAGCAATAGCGCGGCCCGGACGGTGAGATCGTCGTGCTCGGCCACGCCCGCCACCAAGGCGCCGTGGCGGACCACCCGCCCGTCCGCGCGCGGGCGCAAGCGGATCGTGTCGCCCCAGTCTAGGAGACGGAATACGGTCTGCAGCAGGTGGTAGCCATCGGCGCGGCGGCCGGTGATGCGCAGGAACAGGTTCAGCTTGGCCGGCGCGGGCCAGATCGACCAATTCGACTCGATCGGATCGGTCGGCTCGGAGAGGGGGGCGGACATGATCGGATCGCAGCTCGGTCGGGCGTTAAGGGGGCTGGGGCGAAAGCTCGAGGGTCGAAAGCTCGGAATCAGCGGCCGGCGCCGTC
Source organism: Lysobacter sp. CA196 (assembly GCF_052078695.1). Lineage (NCBI taxonomy): Bacteria > Pseudomonadati > Pseudomonadota > Gammaproteobacteria > Lysobacterales > Lysobacteraceae > Lysobacter > Lysobacter sp. CA196. The sequence continues at coordinate 67,526 of NZ_JBQJIN010000014.1, forward strand.
GGACGCCTGCGCAGCCTCCGCACCCTGCCACTGATCGACGATCAGGCGCACGCGCGCATCGCCGCGACGCGCGTCCAACCGCGACGGCAGGTCGCCGCTGAGCGGCCATTCGTAGGCGATGCTCCAGCCGGCCTGCTCGATCGAAAGCGGGCGCCCGTCCGGGCCCGCCGCGATGCGCGGTGCAGCGCCGCCGGCGGCCGGCAAGGCGCGCAGCCAGTCTGCCAGGGCCTCGACCGGAATATCCCAGCCGGTCGCTTCGTGCAGCACCGCCGCGGCGTCGGCGCCTTCGCGCGGGCCGCCTTCCAGACCTTCCAGACGCGCTTCGCCCGGGCCTCCGGCGAGGCGCCAACTCTGCCGGGTCACCGGCGCGCTGAGGGCGACTTCGTAGCGCTCGCCGCGCTGGTTCCATTCGATCCGGCCGCTGCCGCCCTTGCCTGCGTTGGACACGGCGATGCGGCCGGTCAGCGACCACTCGCCGTCGGCGCGGACCCGGGCGATGCGCCCGGCTTCGCGCTCGGCCGCGACCGCCGTCGGCAACACCTCGGGCGGCGAGCGCTTGACGCCCTGCCCGGCGCAGGCGCCGAGCAACAAGGCCAGCACCGCGACCGCGACCGGCCTCGCCGGGCGCGAAATAGCGTGCGCCTTGGGACGCGAACCGGGCGCGCGCGCGCTCACAGGCCGAGCTTCTTCAGCGCGCGCGACAGCGAGCGGTTGTCGGGGTCGATCTTGCGGGCCTGCTCGAAATACTTGCGGGCTTCATCCTTCTTGCCGCTCTGCCACAGCACTTCGCCGAGATGGGCGGCGATTTCGGCGTCTTTCTGCATGGTCAGGGCGCGGCGCAGCTCGGTTTCGGCTTCGCTGACGCGGCCGATCCGATACAGCACCCAGCCATAGCTGTCGACGATCGCGTAGTTGTCCGGCTCGGCGGCGCGCGCGCGCTCGATCAGCTCCAAGGCTTCCTGATAGCGCGTGGTGCGGTCGGCCAGGGTGTAGCCGAGCGCGTTGAGCGCGGCGATGTTGTCCGGCTCGGCGACCAGGATGCGGCGAAAATCGGCTTCGGCGCGGGCGATGTCGTCGCGGCGCTCCCAGCTCAGGGCGCGGGCATAGAGGATTTCCGGCTCGTCCGGAAACGCGGCCAAACCGCGCGCGAACGCATCGTTTTCGCCGGCGTCGTTCTTGTCCTCGCCACGCAGATTGGCCTCGACGATGTAGGCATCGCGGCGGGCGTCGTCGCCGGTCGAGGCGTCGGACTGGATCGAGCGCAGATTGGCGTAGGCCTCGTCGTTGCGCTTGAGCTTGTGCAGCACGTTGCTGCTGCGCAGGCGCGCGATCGAACGCGGCTGTCCGGCGGGAACGCCCTGGTACCAAGCCAGGGCCTCTTCATAACGTTCGAGGAATTCGGCCAACTGACCCAGCAGCAGGCGCCGCGACGGGTCCGGCTTGGCCGCGTTCTCGCGCAATTCGTCGTAGAGCTTGGTCAGGGTCGGCTTGTCTTCGGCGCGGGCCAGGTAGGACGCGCGCAGCGAATAGGTCTGCTCGTCCTGCGGGCCGCGCGCCAGGGTCGCGGCGACCGCCTGGAAATCGTTCAGCGCCTCGTACTGTTCGGCGATCAGCGCGCGCAGATTGCTGTCGCGATCGGCCAGCGCGACGATGCTCTGCAACATCTGCCGGGCTTCGTCGTTCTTGCCCGACTCGCGCAACTGGCTCACCCGCAGCAACGCCACGCGCGGCTCACCGGGGAAGCGGTCGACCACTTCGGCGACGATGCGCTCGGTCAGCTTGGGCTGGTCCAGGCGCTGCGACAGGCCGCCGAACGCGACCCAGGCCATCAGGTTGCCGGACGGGATCTTGCCGCCGTCGACGAGCTTCTCGAGCACGCGCGCGGCCTGTTTCGGGTCCTTCGAGCCGGAAGTCAGCACGATCAGGGCCTGGCGCCAGCCGGCCTCGGGGTCGCTCTCCATCAGGGCGTTGAGCTGGCGCAATGCGGCACGGTCGTCGCCGCGGCGCAGCGACAGGGTCGCTTCGGCGGCGCCGATCGAGCTGCCCTTGCCGCCGAGCTTGCGCCACAGCCCCAGGGCGTCGGCGGCGAGCGCGTCCTGCTTGGCGACGATGGCGATGCCGGTCGCGCGCTCGGCCAGGCCGACGTCGTTGGCGGCACGCGCGGCCTTGAGATAGGCCTCGGCGGCTTCGTTCAGCTTGCCGGACTGGAGCGCGAACTCGCCGCTCAGCAGCGATTCGAGCGAGGCGCCGGTCGGGTCCTTGGCGGCCCGCGCCTGGATCGTGGATTTGGCGCTGGCCAGAACGGCGGCCGACACCGGCGTCGACGGCTCGGCGGCGGCGCTGCCGAGCCAGCCGCTCAGGGCCAGGGCCAAAACCGCGGTCCGCTGGCCCCGCCGCGGCGCGCCCGACCGGCGCGAACCGAAGCCGGCGCAGGCGCGCTGCGAGGCCTCGGCCGAGTCGTCGCGGCCGTCATCGTTGCTATCTATTGGACCGATCGAGCAAATCGAATCGTAGAGAACCACGTCGGGACCAGTGGGCCGGTAGAATGGCGGCCTTCAGCAGCCCGCAGCTTATCGCAAGCACCTGAACCGATGTCCCGCGACGCACGCCGCCTCATGAAACTTCTTTGCGTCGCCGCGACGGCGGTTTACCGCGTCCGCCGCCCGGGAACGAAGCGCACCCATCGATGAGTCTGTTCGTTCTAGGCATCAACCATCAGACCGCGCCGGTCAGCCTGCGCGAACGCGTGGCGTTTTCCGGCGAAACCGTCGCCACCGCGCTCGACGCCTTGCGCGCGCTCGCCCCGGTACGCGAGGTGGCCTTGCTGTCGACCTGCAACCGCACCGAGCTGTACGCGGTCGCCGACGACGACGGCCGGGCCCTCGCCGACTGGCTGGCCACCCACCCGGACGACGTCGGCGATCTGCACGCCTACCTTTACCGTCATCGCGATGCCGATGCCGTGCGCCACCTGTTCCGGGTCGCCACCGGGCTCGACTCGCTGGTGCTCGGCGAGCCGCAGATCCTCGGCCAGGTCAAGGATGCCTGGGCGACCGCGCGCGCCGCCGGCACCCTGGGCAGCCAGCTCGACCGTTTGTTCCAGCAGGCCTTCTCGACCGCCAAGCGCGCGCGCACCGACACCCGCATCGGCGCCAACCCGGTGTCGGTCGCCTCGGCCGCGGTGCGCCTGGCGCAGGAGTCGTTCGCGCGTTTGGAAGACTCGACCGTGCTCCTGGTCGGCGCGGGCGAAACCGTCGAACTGGCCGCGCGACATCTGGTGCAGGCCAAGGCCAAGCGCCTGCTGATCGCCAATCGCACCCTCGCCCACGCCCAGGACCTCGCCACCCGCCACGGCGGCGTGGCCCTGCCGCTGAGCGAACTCGAACGCCACCTGGGCGAGGCCGACATCGTGCTGTCGGCGACCGCGAGCCGCGAACCGATCCTGCACCGCGCCCAGGTCGCCGCCGCGCTCGCCACCCGCAAGCACCGGCCGATGCTGTTGCTCGACCTCGCCGTGCCGCGCGACATCGCCGCCGACGTGGCCGAACTGAAGGACGTGTTCCTGTACACCGTCGACGACCTGGAACGCGCGATCGAGGACAACCGCCGCAGCCGCCGCGAAGCCGCGACCGAAGCCGAGGCCATCGTCGAGCTTCAGGTCGCCCGCTTCGTCGAGACCCTGGCCGCGAGCACGCGCACCGCACCGATCAAGCGCCTGCGCGACCACGGCGAGGCCGCGCGCGAGGAAGTACTGGCGAAAGCGCGTCAGCAACTGGGCGCCGGGCAGGACCCGGCGGAAGTGCTGAACTTCCTCGCCCACACGCTGACCAACCGCCTGCTGCACGCCCCGACCGTGGCCCTGCGCGAAGCCGCGCTGAGCGGCAACCCGGAGCTGGCGCGCGCCGCGGACAAGTTGTTTCCTGCGTCGGGACTCGGGACTGGGGATTCGGGACTCGGAGAGGCCAGGGCCGGCGATACGGAATCGAACGACGGCCGTTAGCGACGCGCTACGAGCGCCCTGCTTCGCTGTTGCCGTTACGAGTCCCGAATCCCCAGTCCCGAGTCCCGCCTGAATGTCCCCTACCCTGCGCCGCAAGCTCGAAGCCCTGGCCGAACGCCGCGAAGAACTCGAACGCCTGCTCGCCGACCCCGGCGTGATCGGCGACAACGGCCGTTTCCGCAAGCTCTCGCGCGAGTTCGCCCAGCTCGAACCGGTTGCGGTGGCATTGGCCGAGGAAGCGCGCGCCAAGGCCGACCTCGCTGCGGCCGAGGCGATGCGCAATGATCCTGAGCTGCGCGAGTTGGCCGACGAGGAAATCGCCGACGCCCAGGCGCGCCTGGAACGACTCGACGTCGAACTGCTGGCGCATCTGATCCCGAAGGACGCGCGCGACGAAGGCGACCTGTACCTGGAAGTGCGCGCCGGCACCGGCGGCGACGAAGCGGCGATCTTCGCCGGCGACCTGTTCCGCATGTACGCGCGCTACGCCGAGCGCCAGGGCTGGAAGGTCGAGATCGAGTCGTCGAATGCCGGCGAGCACGGCGGCTACAAGGAAATCATCGCCCGCGTCGAAGGCCGCGGCGCTTACTCGAAGCTCAAGTTCGAGTCCGGTACCCACCGCGTCCAACGCGTGCCCGAGACCGAATCGCAGGGCCGCATCCACACCTCGGCGGCCACGGTGGCGATCATCGCGGTCGAGCCGGAAGGCGAACCGATCGAGATCAACCCGGCCGACTTGAAGGTCGACACCTTCCGTTCTTCGGGCGCGGGCGGCCAGCACGTCAACAAGACCGAGTCGGCAATCCGCATCACCCACATCCCCAGCGGCGTGGTGGTCGAGAACCAGACCGAGCGCAGCCAGCACGCCAACCGCGACAAGGCCCTCAAGCGCCTGCAGGCGATGCTCGCCGACGCCGCGGCGGCGAAGGCCGCGGCCGCGCAGGCGCAGGACCGGCGCCTGCAGGTCGGCAGCGGCGACCGCAGCCAGCGCATCCGCACCTACAACTTCCCGCAGGGCCGCATCACCGACCACCGCGTCGAAGGCCTGACCCTGTACGACCTGCCCAACATCGTCGCCGGCGATCTCGACGGATTGATCGGGCGCCTGATCCACGAGCACCAGGCCGACGAACTGGCGCGCTTGTCGGCGGGTTGAGGCGGCCCGCTTGCGGGAGAGGGCCAGGCCGAGGGCCCGCTTGCGGAACAAAGCCGCTTCATTCAAATCGAAGCGCCCTGTTCCATCGCCGACTACAGCGCGTCCCAATGGAGCCATATAGCGCCCACCGCCTGAGCCAAAGACACCGCACCTTGTGCGCCGCTGCGCGATTCGTCGAAGTCGCGCCACGCAGTCATGACGCCGCGCGCATTCAACGGCCATAATCCGCCCTCTCCCGCCGGATGCCCGCCATGAGCCTCTCAGTTCGCCGCGCAACCCTCGACGATCTCGATCTGCTGGCGCCGCTGTTCGATCGCTACCGGCACTTCTACACGCACAGCCACGACGAAAGCGTCTCGCGCGCCTTCATCGGCGAGCGCCTCGGCCGGGGCGATTCGGTGGTGCTGCTTGCGACGCTCGACGGCGTCGACGGCGCCGGCTTCACTCAGCTGTACCCGACCTTCTCCTCGGTCCGCGTCGCGCGCGTGTGGGTGCTCAACGATCTGTTCGTCGATCCGGCCGCGCGCCGGCGCGGCGTCGCCCAGGCCTTGCTCGACGCCGCCACCGGTTTCGCCCGCGCCGATGGTGCGGCGCGGCTGGAGCTGGAAACCGACCACGACAACCTCACCGCCCAGGCGCTGTACGACGGTGTGGGCTGGCAGCGTTACGACGGCACCCAGCGCTATCACCTGCCGCTCGATGCGGCCTGACCACGCCATGCGCAACGGCTCCATGCTGAGACCCGCGGTGCCCGCTCCCGTCGCGACGCCGGCGCCATGAACGACCCGCGCCTAGAACTGCGCCATGCGCTGCAACGCAATCCCGGCGATGCCATGGCCTGGATCATGCTGGCCGAGCATGAACTCGACGCCGGCGACGCGCAGAGCGGCGAAGCGGCGGCACGGCGCGCGTTGAACTTGCGGCCGGGCCATCCCGAGGCGCTCGCGCGCCTGGGCCGGGCGCAATGGATGCAGGGCCGCCGCGACGACGCCGTGACCAGCCTGCGCGCGGCCGCACGCAACGCACCGCAGCACCCGGGCATCGCGGTGTGGCTGGCGCATGCGCTCGAAGACATCGGCGATGCCGAAGGCGCGCTCGAGGCTTATACCCATGCCTATGCCCTGGCGCCGCGCGAACCGCAGCTGGCCGCCTATCTGTTGGCGTGGCGGCGCAAGCTTTGCGATTGGCGCGATCTCGATGCCCTCGCCGGCCAGGTTCGCGACGCGGTCGCACGCGCGCAAGCCTCGGTCGAACCCTTCGCCTTCCTCAGCGAAGACGCCAGCGCCGCCGAACAACGCCGCTGCGCCGCGCTGCGCGCGAGCGTGATCGCCGGCAGCGTGCGGCCTTTGCCGCCCGCACCGCAGAAGGACGCCTCGGCGCCGATCCGGGTCGGCTTTCTTTCCAACGGCTTCGGCGCGCATCCGACCGGCCTGCTGATCGTCGCGCTGCTCGAATCGCTGCAGCGGCGCGGCGGCATCGACCTGCACCTGTTCGCGCTCAACCGCGACGACGACAGCGCCATCCGCCGCCGCCTGCATGCCGCCGCGAACGCCTTGCACGACGTCGCCATGCAACCGCACGCCCAGGTCGCCGCGACGATCCGCCGCGCCGGCATCGACGTGCTGTTCGACCTGCGCGGCTGGGGCGGCGGCGGTGCCCCGGAGGTGTTGGCGATGCGGCCGGCTCCGGTGCAGGTCAACTGGCTGGCGTATCCGGGCACTTCGGCGGCGCCATGGATCGACTACGTACTGGCCGACCGCTACGTGCTGCCGGAATCGCTCAGCGCCGATTTCAACGAGACCGATTTCAGCGAGGCCGATTTCAGCGAGACCGTGGCCTGGCTGCCGCGCTGCTTCCAGCCGTCCGACACTACCCGCGAGGCGGCCATGCCGCCGAGCCGCGGCGAATGCGGGCTGCCCGACCAGGGCGTGGTGTTCTGCTGCTTCAACAACAGCTACAAACTCAACCCGCGCAGCGTCGCGCGCGCCTTGGCGGTGCTGCGCGGCGTGCCCGGCAGCGTGCTATGGCTGTTGTCCGGGCCCGGCCGCGCCGACCAGCGCCTGCGCGATTTCGCCAACCGCCAGGGCATCGCGCCCGAGCGCCTGGTGTTCATGCGCAAGCAGCCGCACGCCGATTACCTGGCGCGGCTGCGCCACGCCGACCTGTTCCTCGACACCGATCCCTACAACGCCCACACCACCGCCTCCGACGCGATCTGGGCAGGCTGCCCGGTGTTGACCCGCCCCGGCGCGACCTTCGCCGCGCGGGTGGCCGGCAGCCTCAACCACCACCTCGGCCTGGAATCGATGAACGTCGCCGACGACGCGGCCTTCGTCGCCCGCGCGGTCGCGCTCGGCAACGACCCGGCCGCGCTGCAGGCCCTGCGCGCCGAACTCGCCGCGCGCCGCAGCGACAGCGGCCTGTTCGACATGGACGGCTTCGCCGTCGATTTCGCTGCGATGGCCATGGCGATGGCGCGACGGCAGCGCAAGGGCGAGGCACCGGCACCGTTGCGCGGACCGGCGCGCTGAGCTACCGAAAGTGCGACGCGCTCGAACGGGCTCGCCGATGCGATAACGCCGGCCCCGACTTGATCCACCTCCACCCGGTTTGCGCTAGGCTGCGCCCATGACCGCAGACCGCGATTTCATCCCCCTCTCGCTGTGCGTGCTGACCGTTTCGGACTCGCGCACCCTGGCCGAAGACAGTTCCGGCGACTATCTCGTCCAATCCCTCACCCAGGCCGGCCATCGCCTCGCCGAGCGCAAGCTGCTGCCCGACGACCGCTATAAATTGCGCGCCGCGGTGTCGCAGTGGATCGCCGACGAAACCGTCGACGGCATCCTGGTCACCGGCGGCACCGGCTTCACCGGCCGCGATTCCACCCCCGAGGCCCTGCTGCCCTTGCTCGACAAGGAAATGCCCGGCTTCGGCGAGCTGTTCCGCGCGATCAGCTACGACGAAATCGGCACCTCGACCCTGCAATCGCGCGCCTTCGCCGGCCTGGCCAACGCGACCTTTTTGTTCTGCCTGCCGGGTTCGACCTCGGCCTGCCGCACTGCCTGGGAAAAGATCGTCGGCGCGCAGCTCGACGCGCGTACCCGGCCGTGCAACCTCGCCACCCTGCGTCCCCGCCTCAAGGAGTGATCGGCATGCCGCTCGACACCACCCTGCGTCTGTTGGCCAAGGCCCGCGGCCTCAACGCCACCGACATCGCCACCGCGATTCCGCGCGCCGGCGTCGCCACGGTCAGCGCCTGGCTGCGCGGCGACAAGCTGCCCGGCAAGGACCAGCTCGATGCGCTCGCACGCGCCTTCGGCGTGCCGGCCGGCGCGCTGCTGTCGGAACTCGCGAGCACGTTCGACCCGGCCCGCACCCAGGGCGAACACGACCTGCTCGCCGCCTACCGCGCGCTCAACACCCGCCAACAGGGCGCCTTGCTCGAAGTCGCCACGGGCATGGCCGGCACCAAGCGCAGCGCCGCACCGCGTGCGGGCACGGCCAAGAAGGGCAAGCGATGAGCAAACTCAAGCGCAAGGACTACGAAGCGCAACTGGAAGCCCTGCAGTTGGAGCTGGTGGCGATGGCGCGCTGGCTGCAGCACAGCGGCCGCCGCGTGGTGGTGCTGCTGGAAGGCCGCGACACCGCCGGCAAGGGCGGCGCGATCGGTGCGATCTCCGACCACCTCAATCCGCGCCAGTGCCATATCGTCGCCCTGTCCAAGCCGAGCGAGCGCGAAAGCGGCCAGTGGTATTTCCAGCGCTACGTGCCGCACCTGCCGGCCGCGGGCGAGATCAGCCTGTTCGACCGCAGCTGGTACAACCGCGCCGGCGTCGAGCAGGTCATGGGCTTCGCCAAGCCCGAACAGGTCAAGGCCTTCCTGCAACAGGCGCCGGTGTTCGAGAAACTGCTGGTCGACGACGGCATCCTGCTGTTCAAGTACTGGCTGTGCTGCGACCAGGAGCAGCAGGAAGAACGTTTCGCCGAACGCCTCGACGACCCGCTCAAGCGCTGGAAGCTCTCGCCGATCGACCTGCAGGCGCGCCGGCACTACGACGACTACACCCGCGCCCGCGAGGCCATGCTCAAGGCCACCCACAGTAAACATGCGCCGTGGACCCTGGTCGATTTCAACGACCAGCGACAAGGCCAGCTGACCTTGATCCGGGACTTGCTGGCGCGCCTGCCCGACACCCGCCTGCCGGATTCGGAACTCGAATTCGCGCCACTCAAGGGCAAACCGTCGAAAGAGAAATACGGTGTGCTGAAGCCGGTCCGGGCTGGCAAGAAGGGTTGAGTCGTTGGCTGGAGCGCTGCGCGCGGCGGCCCGACTCCGTGCGAATCCTTCCCTGTAGGAACGAGGCCTCACGGGATTTCCTTTGTGCATAAGTCGCGACTGCGAGCCGTCAATCTTGCGCCGATGCCGGCCGCCGCCCGTCAGGGTAGGAGCGGCGCGAGCCGCGACCGCCATGCTTCGGTCTCGCTTCGCCGGCTTGGGCTCTTTGTAGGAGCGACGTAAGTCGCGACGCAGGACGTGCAGAGATTACGAGGCCGTCGTCGTTCATCGAAGCGGCGTGCTCTCGCAGGGTAGGAGCGGCGCAAGCCGCGACATCGTTGCGACGGTCTCGTGGCGTGACGCTCACCTAAGATCAAGATCAAACGCCAAAAGCTTCCGCCACTAAAGCGGCGGGTTACTTTCCTTTGTCTAAAGCAACAAAAGAGAGGTAACCAAAGAAGTTGCTTTTCTTTGAATCACAGGCCCGCACGGCCGATGCCGACGCAGGGATCTACATACGGGACATCCTTGTCCCGATGAAAAATTGCCCGCATCCCTGCGGGCTGCCCTGCGGGTCTTCTATGGCCTTCGCTAGTGCTCGGCGACGCAAAGCCAGGGCCACCACTGGGAATCCGAACGCGGCACCGCCATCCCCTAGGAGCGGCGCAAGCCGCGATCACGAATCTGCGGCTGCCGGCGCGGGCGATCAAGGTTGCGTGGTCGCGGCTTGCGCCGCTCCTACCCAAGAGCAGCGACGACCGTTGCCGTTGCCGTTGCCGTTGCCGTTGCCGTTGCCGTTGCCGTAATGAGCTTGGCGTAGCCACGAACTCGCGATGCGACCGTAGACCCGGAGGGCGCCGCACAGGACGTGCGGCGTTTTTCGATAGGACAAGGATGTCCTATCGAAAAATCCCGGCGTCAGCTGCGTACTCGCAGGGGAGCTTCGTCAAGGAAGGCCTTTTCTTTGGTTAGCTTTCTTTTGGGCCAGCAAAAGAAAGTAACCCGGCCGCGTCAGCGGACGGAAGCTTTGCTCTTGCTTGTGCCTCTAAAGAAACAAAGATAAAACGCCAAAAGCTTCCGCCACTAAAGCGGCGGGTTACTTTCTTTTGTCTAAAGCAACAAAAGAAAGCTAACCAAAGAAAAATACTTTGCTTTGAATCACAGGCCCGCACGAGCGGTGCATCCGCGGGAATTTTTCATACGGGACATCCCTGTCCCGATGAAAAACGGCGCGCATCCCTGCGCGCCGCCCTCCGGGTCTTCGATTACCTTCGCTAGTGCGCGGCGACGCACAGCCAAAACCAAAGCTCCAAGGACTGCGACGCTATCCCCTGTAGGAGCGGCGCAAGCCGCGATCACGAATCTGCGGCTGCCGGCGCGGGCGATCAAGGTTGCGTGGTCGCGGCTTGCGCCGCTCCTACCCAAGAGTAGCGACGACCGTTGCCGTTGCAGTTGCCGTTGCCGTTGCCGTTGCCGTTGCCGTGAGAGCTTGGCGTAGCGCCGAGCTCGCGAGAACACCTGGGAACCCGAAGGGCGGCGCACAGGACGTGTGCCCGGCTTTTGAACAAAATGAACCGATAAGACAGGGATGTCTTATCGGAAAATCCCCGCGTGCGCTGCAAACTCGCAGGGGAGCTTCGTCAAGGAAAGCCCTTTTCTTTGGTTAGCTTTGACCGAAGGAACTCCCTGTGGGACTTTTGGGCCAGCAAAAGAAAGTAACCCGGCCGCGTTAGCGGACGGAAGCTTTAGATCTTGATGTTGCTTCACCGCTCTGCGGCAACAAACGCCGCAACCGGACACAGCGCGGTCGCGGCTTATGACCGAAGGAAATCCCGTGAGACGCCGCTCCTACAGAGGGACGCCGCGAGACCGATGCATCGCGGTCGCGACTTGCGTCGCTCCTACCCTGGCGATAACACGCCACTTCGGCAAATGGCGACAGCCTCGTTACCTCTACGCATCCCGCGGTCGCGGCTCACGCCGCTCCTACAGGGAGCCTCGTCCGGCAACGCGGCAAGACCGATGCACGACGCGCGGCCACGCCGCCACTCACTCGCCCTGCGAACGCCGATACGGCTGGAACAACTGCAACAACTAAGGCTTCTGCGCCAATACCAGACTCACCCCGACACGCTCCTGCGCGCTCAACGCGGCATCGCGCGCCAGCAAGGCGTCGAACTCGCGCGCGACTTCGCCCAGCCGCTGCTTGAGCTGGCGAATGCCGGCGACGCTGAGCGCGCCGCTGAGCAGCAGCAACACATCCTGCTCGCCGTCGAATGGATCGGCGAAGTAGTCGCCGAGCATGCGCAGGCGGAAATGCCGCTCCATCGGGCCGTCGGCGCGCCAGCGGAAGTTGCGCGCGGTCAGCGGCCGGCCGCGGTTGCCGGGCATCAATTCGATGATGCCCAGCCGGTCCAGCCGCACCAGCAACGCCGTCCACTTGACGTCGTCGAAGGTGAAATGCGCCTGCACGTCGGCCTGTTTCCAGCGGTTCAAGGTCAGGAACAAGGCGCCAGCAGCAGCGCCGGATCGTCGACCAGGGCCTGTTCCTGCTCTTCGCTGAGCATGTCCATCGGCGCGCAGCCGCGGCCGGCCTCGGCGCTGAGTTCGACCAGGCCGATATCGAGCACGTCGCAGATCTGCTCCAGCCGCTGCAGGCTCATCGCCCGCCGCGAAAACATCCGCTTTACCGCCGCCTCGCTGAGCTTGAGGCGCACGGCCAGGTCGCGGTAGGTCAGGTCCTGGGCGCGCAGAAAACGCTTCAGGCCGTCGATCAGTTCGATGGAGATCGCCATGCGTATCAAAATACGCTACTGCACGGCGAATTCCGAGCCACTTTGTCGATGATTATTGCAATCGCCTCGCGCCCCATCGAGGGTGGCCTCGGACCTTCACGAGACGGTGCGAGATGCCAAGGATTGCGAACCGCATGTTTCCCCTCGCGCTGTCCGTTTCGGCCGCCGCTGGCCTGCTGGCAGGGACGCCGGCCTTTGCGGCGGTGCAGTCCGACGGCCTCAGCCACCAGTCCGAGCTCAGCCTCAACGCTTCGGTCGAAGTGCCGGTGGCCGCGACCCACGCTCTCTCGGCCGGAGCGAAATTCTCGGTCGCCGGCGTCGAGGCCAGTGCCAAGGGCGTGACGCTGACGGTCTCGGCGGTCGGCTTCGGTACCTCGTTCGCGGTGGTGTTGTCGGCACAGGCGGTCAAGCAACTCGGCCTCAGGGTCGGCCAGGCGCTGACGGTGTCGGCGGTCGCCGGCGGTTGGTTACTCAGCGGTGCCGACGGCAACCCGTTCTGCTTCATCCCCAACGAACCCGCCCGCACGCTGATGCACAGCGAGCGGATCGACGCATGAGCGCCCGCGGTCCGGCGCAAGCTTCATACCTATTCGCGGCCTGCAGGAAGCTCATGGTCGCGTGGGCGGTGGTGGTCCTGGGAGTGTTGCCTGCACAGGGACGTGCAGGCACTCGCTGCGAGAACCAGACCGTCACCCCAGAGAAACTGGCCGCCGCGGCGCAGACCGCGCTGACCGTCGCCGCAGCGCTCGAACAGCGCGACGCACCTGCCGCGCTGGTCGCCCGCGTCGGCACCGACCTGTCGGCGCAGGGCCTGGTCTACAGCCATGTCGGCTTCGTCGTGCGCGACCATGCCGCCGGCCGCTGGACCGCGGTGCATCTGCTCAACGAATGCGGCAGCGACCGCTCCGGCCTGTACACCCAGGGCCTGGTGAATTTCTTCGCCGACGACCTGGTCAACCAGGACGCGCGCATCGTCTGGCTGCAACCGGCTCAGGCCGAGCGCCTCGCTATGCGCCTGCGCAGCCTGCCGAGCCGCAACCTGCATCAGCCGCACTACAACCTGATCGCACGCCCCGGCAGCGCCGACTACCAGAACTCGACCGCATGGGTGCTGGAATTGTTCGCCGCGACCCTGGCCGACGCATCGGCGACCGCCAATCGCCGCGACGCCTATCGCGCCGCGCTCGGCGACGGCTTTCGCCCGGATCGCGTGCAGATCCCCTATTCCAAGCGCGTGCTCGGCGGTTTGTTCACGGCCAACGTCGCCTTCGGTGATCACCCGATCGGCACCCGCCTCGCCGGCGACTACCCGGTGGTGACGGTACGTTCGATCGTCGAGTACCTGGCGCGCGGCGGACACATCAGCGCGCAGCGCGAATGGCGCAACGGACGCTTGATGGCGTTGCCGGGCGCCTTGTAATTCCACCCGGCCGGCCTCCGGCCGACGCAGCTCAACCGCAGACGAACCCGTCGCCGGCTTCGTCCTCGCGCGCCGGCTCGCGCATCACGCGATCGACGCGCGCCTGCGCCGGGCCGTGGCCGAGCCATTCGGCCAGGCGCGCCACAGCGGCCTCGTCGCCGACCGCCAGCACTTCGACCGTACCGTCGGCGAGATTGTTGGCGTAACCACGCAACTCCAGGGCGAGCGCCTGCTCGCGGGTCGAGGCGCGGAACCACACGCCCTGGACCTTGCCGGCCACGAAGAAACGCGCCGCGCTCATGCCTTCGGCACGGCGACCTGGGCCGAAGCCTTGGCGATGGCGGCCTCGATCTTCTTGGCGTCGACCGGGCCGAGGAATTTCTCCGCGACCTTGCCGTCGGGCCCGATCAGATAGGTCATCGGCAAGCCGCGCGGCGTATCGAAGGCTTTCGGCGGATCGGCCACGTCGACGATCGCGATCGGATACGACACCGGGTGCTTCTTGAGGAAGGCCTGCATGTCGGCGAGTTCGATGTCCTCGTAGGCCAGGCCGACCACTTCGATGTGGTCGCGCATGGTGTCCAGCGCCGACAGTTCGGGCATTTCCTTGATGCAGGGCGCGCACCAGGTCGCCCAGAAATTCACCACCACCCAACGGCCGCGGCGCTCGCCGAGGTCGTAGGTCTTGCCGTCGATGGTCGCGATGCGCAGTTCGGGCGTGTCGGTGGCGGCATCGGCGAGTGGCGCATCGGCGGGCTTGGCATCGGCCGGCGTGGCGTCCGCGACCGGAGCCGGCGCAGGCTTGGCGTCGCTCGTTGCCGCCGGCTTGCCGTCGGCGGCCGGCGTCTGCGGCTGCTGGCAGGCGCCGAGCAACAGCACGGCGACGGCGAGCGCCGGGGCGGACTTCGGATGTCTCGGGATCATGTTCCTTCCTCTTCGGCGTGAATGCTGGACACGCGTCGTTTCATCAGCGCGCGCAGGGGCACACGCAGTTCGTCCATCGCCGCGACCGCGGACTGGCCCAGCGAGTCGTCGCGACAGGGCAACATCGCCTCGGCGATCGGGATGCGCAGGTTGCAGGCTTCGTACAACTCGCCGAGCGTGAGTTCGTCGAGATCGCGCGCGAGCAGCCACTCGCCGTTCTCGGCGCGGCGCACCACGCTGATCTCGCCGAGTTGCTCGAGCATCTGCTGGACCAGCGAATCGGTCAGCATCGGCTCCAATTGCTGGATATCGTCGATATGCAAGCCACGGCCGCGCTTGCGCGCTTCGTTGAAACGGGCGAGCAGGCGCAGCAGGCCGTACATCTCGAAACCGAGCGGCAGGCGCATCGAGGCGGGCTGGTAGCGGAAGGCCGAGATCGACGACGCCAGCGACGCGCCCAGCAATACCGCGATCCAGCTCAGATAGATCCACAGCAAGAAGATCGGCACGAACGCCAGGGTGCCGTAGATCTTCGAGTAGGAGCCGAAATTGCCCAGGTACAGGCCGATGCCGCCCTTGATGGTCTCGAACAGCAGCATCGCCAGGAAGGCGCCGGCGACCGCGTGCCGCCACTTGATCGTGCGGTGCGGCACCACCCGATAGATCGCGGCGAAGGCCAGCCATTCCAGCAGCATCGGCGCGACCCGCAGCAACAGGCTTTCGAGCCAGCGTCCGGGCTGGGTCGAGAACACGTCCATGGCGAAGAAGCGCGCCGAGATCGCCAGGCTCGCCGCGGCGATCAAGGCGCCGAGCGTCAGCACCGTCCAATAGACCAGGAAGCGGCCCAGGCGCGGGCGCGGCGAATGGATGCGCCAGATCCGGTTGAACGCCGACTCGACGCCGTTGAGGGTGATCAACAGCGAGACCACCAGGGCGATCACACCCGCGGTGGTCAACTGACCGGCGTTGGCCGAGAACTGCTTGAGATAACTCTCCACCGAGCGCGCCGCCGAAGGCACGAAGTTGGAGAAGATGTAGTCGCTGAGGCGGTCGCTCCATTCGCCGAACATCGGGAACGCCGACAGCACCCCGAACACCACCATCGACAGCGGCACCAGCGCGAACACGGTGGTGTAGGACAGCGCGCCCGCGGCCTGGAACAGGTTGTCGTCGAGAAAGCGGCGAGCCAGGAAACGGAAGAACGTCCCGGCGCGAGCGCGATCGCGCACCCGGTCGCTCCAGCGATAGATCGAGTCCAAAGGTTCCATCCGGCGCAGGGTAACCGATGGCGTGTCACGGGGGCATGGGCGGGGTTCGGCTGAGGTTCGCCGGGCTCAGGAAACCTGTGCAGCCCATGGCTCGGGATCATCAGGATCGGCCGGCGGCAGGCGCGTCGAAGCGAAGCCCCTCTTGCGCGAGGGGGCAAAACCAAGCGCCCCGCCCACTCCCCCGATTTAAGCACCCTCGCCCCCCAAAAAACTAACCGCCCTCCCCCCATCCTCTATCCTTGCCGTCTACAGGAGAGATCGATGACCGAAGTTCTGGTGCTCTATTACAGCCGCGGCGGATCGGTGGCGCGGCTGGCGCGGCAGATCGCGCGCGGGATCGGCGAAGTCGACGGCATCGCCGCGCGCGTGCGCAGCGTGCCGCCGGTGGCGGCGATCACCCAGACCGCGGCGCCGCCGGTGCCCGAGGACGGCGCGCCCTACGTCGAAGCCCGCGACCTGGCCGAATGCGCCGGGCTCGTGCTCGGCAGCCCGACCCGGTTCGGCAACATGGCCGCACCGGTCAAGCACTGGCTCGACGGGCTCGGCGCCGAATGGGCCAGCGGCGCGCTGGTCGGCAAGCCGGCCGGCGTGTTCACCTCGACCGCGAGCCAGCACGGCGGCCAGGAATCGACCCTGCTGACGATGATGGTGCCGCTGCTCCACCACGGCTGCGTGATCGTCGGCATTCCCTATACCGAACCGGTGCTCAGCACCACCCGCGGCGGCGGCAGTCCCTACGGCGCGAGCCACGTCGCCGGCACCCAGGACGACCCGCAGCTCAGCGACGACGAAGCGGTGCTGGCGCGCGCGCTCGGCCGCCGTGTCGCCGAACTGGTCGCCAAGGTGAGCCGGTGAGCGCCGCCACGCCGCGCCCTCGCTCCAATCTGGTCCTGCTGCTGGCCTTGCTGGGCTTGAGCGCGCTGTATGCGGCCTGGATGCTGTCGCCGCGGCATCTGGCCGCGACCTTGATCGTGTTCGTGCTGCCGCCGCTGCTGCTCGCGATCGGCGTGTGGCGGCAAAACCGCCACGCCGCCTACTGGGCCGGGGTATTGGCGCTGGGCTGGTTCAGCCACGGGGTGATGGTGGCCTGGTCGCGGCCGCCGGAACGCCTGCAGGGCTGGCTCGAACTGGCCCTGGCGGTGACCGTCGTGTTCGCCGCCAACCTGCCCGGCATCCAGGCGCGGTTCGGCCGGAAATCCTGAGCCAAGGCCTGCGATGTCCTGTCCAGGCAGGGTACGAACCGGCCCGGCCGCGGCGCTGGGCCTATAATCTCCGCCTCCCCGACCTCGCGACCTTACCCACGATGGACCAGCTCTGCATCGTCACCACCGGCGGCACGATCGACAAGATCTACTTCGACGACAAGTCGGACTACCAGATCGGCGAACCGCAGATCGGCCGCATCCTCGACGAGCTCGGCGTGGCTTTCCGCTACAGCGTGATCCCGATCATCCGCAAGGACTCGCTGCACATCAACGCCGGCGACCGCGAACTGATCCGCGCCGCGATCGCCGCGCAGGACGCGCAGCACGTGCTGGTCACCCACGGCACCGACAGCATGGTCGAGACGGCCAAGGTGCTGGCGACGATTCCGAACAAGACCATCGTCATGACCGGCGCGCTGAATCCGGCGCGTTTCCGCGGCTCCGATGCCGAGTTCAACATCGGCACCGCGGTCGGCGCGGTGCAGTCGCTGCCGCCGGGCGTCTACATCGCCATGAACGGCCGCATCTGGGACCCGAGCAAGGTGCGCAAGAACGTCGACGCGAACCGCTTCGAAGCGATCTGAGCGAAGCCCCGCGCCGACGCAACCTTGCTGCGCTGCGGTCCTGTTGCACTGCGGCGCTCCCGATCTATGTATTAGGATCGGGGGCTGCTCGATAGCAATGGTGATCGCGATGCGCGTACTCGTCCTGGCCTTGACGGTGTTGGCACTGTCGGCTTGTCAAAAACCTGCCGGCAGTGCCGATCCTACCCAGACCGATTCTACCCAGGCCGATTCCATGCCGACGGCCAAGAGCGACACCGGCCCGGCCCCCGCCGCATCGCCCGCCAATCCTCTATTGCCGCCGGAACGCGTGCTGCGCAGCGATGCGATCGGCTACGACGGCTTCAACGGCAGCGATCGAGCCGGCACCGTCAGCGCGAAGTTCGGCGCCGACAGCGCGAGCGTCCGCCAAGCCTGGGGCGGCGAGATGAAAGACAACCGCGACCAGCGCCCGGACGCGACCTGTCACCTGCTCTACCCGGTGCGCGGCGCAGTCACCCACCAGTACGGCTTCCTCATGGCCGGCGACAAGCTCGCCGGCATCGACGTCTACGACGCCAAGGCCATCGCCCCGGGCGGCGGCCGCATCGGCATGAGCATCGCCGAGATCAACCAGACCTATGCCGGCCAGACCCAACAGGTCGCCAACCCGAACTTCGAGGGCTCGGCCTTCATCGAGGTGGCCGCACCGCAGGCCAGGCACAGCCAGCTGACCTTCGAGACCGACGCGCTCGGCACGGTCACCCATTGGCGCATCAGCGAACGCGGCACCCTCGACACCAGCGAGAGCTGCACGCGCTGAGGCGCGGCTCCAAGCGCAGACGTCCAGAGCGGACGGCCCGGCACGGACGGTCCAGCGCGGACAGCAGGGCCTGGCTGGGCCGAATTGCGCCCATCCGGCGCGCCGGTCGGTACCGGGCCGCCACTCGTCGCGCAGGCGACCCGGAACATGGTCATTTTTTGTGACTTTCGTCACTATTGAATGGTCAATGGAGTCCGGAGCCATGCTCATCGCCTCGCCGCCTCCAATCCCGGCCTCGTGGGTCTTGCCCGACGCCACGGTCGAATCCGTCACCGTCCTGATCCAACAGGCGCGGCAAGGGCGCAGCGACGCCTGGAACCTGATCTACGCACGCATCTACCAGGACCTGCACCGGCTCGCGCGTTCCGAGCTGCGCCAGCGCGGCCGCCAGCCCTCGCCGTCGTCGGCCTCGCTGTCGCCGACTTCGTTGATCAGCGAGGCCTGGCTGAAGATGGCCGGCGCCGCCTCCACCGCGGAGAGCCGCTTTCATCTGATCGCCTTGATCGCCCGCGCCATGCGCTACGCCATCCTCGACGAAACCAAGAAAGCGGTCGCGAGCAAACGCGGCCGCGGCGTCGAATTCGTCGACATCGACGAAGACTTCAAGACCGGCGAGACCGCGCGCATGGAGGAACTGGTGCTGATGGATCAGTTGCTCGAACACCTGGGCAAGATCGACAAGCGCCTGGTCTCGGTGGTCGAGTTGCGCTACTTCGGCGGTTTGTCCGACCGGGAGATCGGCGCGCTGTTCGAGGTCAGCGAAGAACGCATCCGGCGCGAATGGCGGACCGCGCGCAGTTATCTGATCGCCCACCTCGGCGCGGTCCCGCTGCCCGATCCGCCGCTCGCCTGAGCCCTGTCCTCGCTCATGCCCTCCGTCGATGCCCGCGTGCTGTCGCTGTTTCGGGCGTTCATGGATCTGGACGCGCGCCAGCGCCCCGGTTTCCTCGCCGAGATACGCCACGACGATCCGCAGGCGCATACGCTGCTGTCCGCGATGATTGCGGCCGATGCGATCGCGCATCCGCTCGACGAACCGCTGCACCTGCCGGCTAACGCGCACGACGACACCGCGCCCGGCTCCGATACCGAAGGCGACGAACGCATCGGCACGCGTCTGGGGCCGTGGCGGATCGTGCGCAAGATCGGCGCCGGCGGCATGGGCATCGTCTACGAGGCCCAGCGCGACGACCGGCAATACCTGCAACGCGTCGCCCTGAAATGCGCACGCGTGGAACTGGCCTCGCCGCGTCTGGTGGAAGCGGTGCTGACCGAACGCAATCACCTGGCGCGGCTCCAGCATCCCAACATCACCGCCCTGCTCGATGGCGGGCTCGACCACGACGGCCATCCCTGGTTCGCCCTGCAATACGTCGAAGGCCTGCCGATCGACGAATGGTGCGACCGCTACCGCAAGACTCTCGAAGAACGCGTCGCCGTGCTGGGACAAGCCTGCGATGCGCTCGCTTACGCGCATGCCGAAGGCGTGCTGCACCAGGACCTGAAACCTTCCAACCTGCTGGTGACCGCCGAAGGCCGGGTGCAGTTGCTCGACTTCGGCCTGTCCTCGCCGCTGAGCGCGCATAGCGAAGCGGCCTCGATGCCGATCGCGCTGACGCCCGGCTATACCGCTCCGGAGATCGTCTTCCAGGGCACGCCGCCCAGCGTCGCTTCCGATCTGTATTCCTTCGGCATGGTCATGCGCCGGCTGTTGGCCGGCAGCAGTCCCTGCCAATCGCTGCTCACTCAGGCCAGCCGATGGATGCGCTCATCGCCTGCAGACGATGGCCTGGTGCAGGCGGCCATCGCGGCGCCGCCGGGCGTGGCCGAAAGCCGCGGCTTGTCCGACAACCGCGCCCTGGCCCGGCGCCTGGCCGGAGGTCTGGATGCGATCGTCGAGCGTTGCACCCAAGCCGATCCGCGTCGACGCTATGCCAGCGCGCAGGCGCTCGCCGAAGACCTGAAACGCTGGTCGCAGCAGCGCCCGGTCGATGCGCGCGACGGCGCCCGGCTCTATCGCGCCCGCCTGTTCCTGCGCCGCCATCGCCTGGCCCTGGGTCTGACCGCAGCCATCGTAGCGACGGCCGCGGTGGGCATCGGCGCGACCCTGTGGCAGGCGCAGCGCGCTCAGCGCGAAACCGAAGCCGCGCTCGCGGTCAACCGTTTGTTCGAAGACACCTTGGGCACGGCGACCTTGTCCGGCCTTGGCGATACGCCGTTCTCGTCGACCGAACTGTTGCGCAAGGTCGAGATGAAAATGCGCACACTCGATCTGGACGAGCAACCGCGTGTGTTCGCCGGCGCCCTGACCTCGCTGGCGCGCAGCCACGCGGTGATCGGCGATTACTCCGACGCCACCCGCCTGGCCGGCGAAGCCTCGCGGGTGCGCGACCGCGACGATGCCGCCTCGGCCGAAACCCAGGCCACGTTGGCCTCGCTGTTGAATCTGCAGGCGCGCCATCCCCAAGCGCGCGAGGTGGCACGGCAAGCCCTGCAGGCGCTGCCCGACGACGATGCGAACCGCGCCACCCGTCTGCGCTTGCTGACCGAAATCGCCCGCAGCGAATGGGAGTTGGTCGAACACGCGCAAGCCCAGCGCAGCCTCGACCGCGCCCTGGCGCTGGCGCGCGAGCGCCTCGACGTCGAGCCCGCGCCTTACGTCGAACTGCTGACCCTGCGTGGCCACTGGCATACGCGCTTATTGAACCTGTCCGCGGCCGAAGCCGATCTGCGCCGGGCGATCGCACTGTCGACCGGCCACCCCTCGCAGCTCGCCAATCTCGCCCGCGAACGGCTGGTGCGGGTGCTGACCGTGCAAGAGCGCTACGCCGAAGCGCAGGCCATCGCCAGGCAACTGCTCGACGACCGCCGCCGCAGCCTGGGCGAACGCCACCCGGACACCGGCCGCGCCTGGGTGGTGCTGGCCGACAGTCAATGCATCGGCGACCGGCCCGAGGACTGCCGCGCATCGATCGCCCGCGGCATGGAGATCCTGCGCGCCAGCTATGGCGAATCGCATCCCGAGTACGCCGAAGCGCTGCGCGTATCGACCCAGACTTATTTATTCGACGAGAACAGCTACGCCGAGCATCTGGACGAGATGCGGCGCGCCGTATCGATCGCGCGCGCCTCTTACGGCCCGAAGCACGAACTCAGGCTGCGCGCGGAAGCCGATCTCGGTGTGATGTTGCTGCATCGCAAACCGGTGTCCATGCCCGCCGAAGCGGCCACATCGCTGAAAGCGGAAGGCATGCAACAGCTCGCATCGGTCATCGCCGAAGCGAACCGACAGAAGACCCCGGTGTTCGCGCCCAAGCTCTACTACGCCCGCGCCTTGGCCGACCGCAACCGCGGCGACGATGCAGCGCAGGCCCTGCGCCTGCTCGCCGAAGCCGAAACGGATGCGAAGCGCTATTTCGGCGCATCGCACACCATGCGATTCCGGATTCCGTTCTCGCGAGCCTCGGTCAGCTACAACCTCGGCGATCTGCGGGCTGCCGAAGCGCAACTGATCGCGCTGACCCCACAAGTCGAAGCCGCCCTGCCCCAGGTCCATGCCCGCTTCGCGCTGACGAATATTTTCCAACTGCGCGCCAAGATCGCCTCGCAACAGGGCGACCGCGATCGAACCCGCGCCCTGCTGGTCCGCATGCGCGATACCGCCACCCGCTGGCTCGGGCCGGAGCATGCCTCCGCCCGCCTGGCGCGCGAGGCCTTGGACGAACTCGCGCGCACCGACTAACGACCTGACCAGGCGGATCGAGTCGGCCGTCGTGCCTCATTGCACGGTGCAGGTCAACAGCAAAGTAAGACTGCTATTAGCCGGGAAGGTGGGAACGATCAGACCGCTGCCCTGCAAGGTCGCGACATCCACCGTCCCCGGACACACCGCGCCGCCACTGGCGCTGCAAGTCACCGTGGCGCAAATCAGCCCCGACGCGACCGTATCGCGAACCACCGCCCCATCCGCCGCGTCCGGGCCGGCATTGCTCGCGACGATGCTGTACGTCGTGTTGGTGCCTCGGACGACGCTGTCGCCGGCTTGGTCGTTCGCCCCGGCCGCGGGTGTATTGGTCTTGGTGATCGACAGATCCGCCACCCGCCGGGTGTTGGTCACGCTGCACAGCAGATTGGCGCCGGTGTCGGCATCGGTGAGCGGATAGCTTCCGCCGGAAGCCGGCACGGTGAACGTCGTGCCATCGCTGGAACGCGTGCAAATGTAGTCGGAGGTCGTATAGGTGCCGGTCTGGGTCAGCCAGCTCTCGGCGGTCAGGTTGAGCGTATCGCCGATGTAGACCGCCGTCGGCGCCGAGGTCGAGGTGTTGTTGCCGGTGGCGTCGGCGGCCGGCTGGAAATTGCCGGAGTAGCCGCTGGCGCTGTTCGGCCCGGCCGTGCGCGACCAGACGAACACCACCCGATCCCCCGGGGCGGCACGTACCCAGGTTTTCTGGATCTGGAAGGTCGGCGACTTACGGTCGGTGACCGTGCAGACGATGTCGGCGCCGGCGGGCACGCCGAGCAAGGTGTAAGTGTCGCCGGAGTTCTTGAAGACTTTGTTGGCGGCGATATTGGTGCAACTGAAGTCGGTCAGCGTCCACGCCCGTGCGGACGACAGCACGGTGTTCTCGATGATGCGATAGGTCTGCCCCGGGGTCATCGGCACCGGCACGCTGTCGGTCACGACTGCACCGTCCGTGGCTGTGGTCAGACTGCGTGTGGCCACCACACTGGTCGAGCCTTGGTCGATAGTGAAATCGAACGTCCCCACGCCGCCATAGCTGACCTTGCGCAAGGTCAGCTGCGCCTGCGCCAGGGTGTCGCTGTCGACCGCGCTGTTGTTGCCCGGCGTGGTGTCGCCGGTGCCGGGTCCGGCGGCCACCGTGCCGGTATTGGCGAGGTTGCCGGTCGCGCTCGTGGCGATGGTGCCGGCGATGGTGAAGGTCACGCTGCTCGAAGTTCCGCCGCTGTAGGGCAAGGACGGAATGACGATGCCGCTGCCCTGCATCAGGGCGACGGTGGTATTGGCTACGGTCGGGCACGCCGCACCGCCGGTCGGGCTGGCGCAAGTCACCGAACTGACCGTGAAACCAGCGATCGCCGGGTCGGTGAACACCGCATTGGCGGCGCCGAACGGGCCCGCATTGGTCACCGTAACCGTATAACTGCGAGGCCCCGGCGCATAGGTGTCGCTGGTCTGGTCGACGTTGCCGTTGACCCCGGGGGTGTTGGTCTTGGTGATCTGCAGGTCGGCGCCGAAGGTGATGTTGGCGGTTGGGCAATTGGAGCCGTCGTTGGAGGTCGAACCGGGCGCGCCGCTGATCAGGGTGGCGGTGCCGGTGACCAGGTCGAACTTGTAGAAGCCGCTGGGCGGACTATTGCCCGAACCGTACAGGCCGTTCGGCGCGCCGTACATCGCACCGAAGAAGCCCACAGGCAAACCGTTCGGCAGTCCGATGTTGGTCACGGCGCCGCTGGTCGGATTGACCGACAGCAACTGGCCGCTGTTGGTCACGCCGTACAACAAACCACCGACCCACGCCCAGTCGGCGATGTTGATCGCCGAACTGAGCGCGATCGGCGTCGCCGTCAACGTCGTCACGTTGATCGCATACATCGTGGTGCCGGCGGCGACGTTGTCCTTGACGTAAAGAATATTGCCGGCGGTGCCGAACGCGCCGCTGATGTAAGTCCCGGCCGGCAGACCGCCGACCGTGCCCAGGCTGACGGCGGCGCCGTCCGAGCCGATCCGCACCAAGGTGTTGGTGGTCGGGGTGATCAGGCCGTACTGATAGTTGTCGGCCGGATTGTAGCCGACCGCGTTGTACACCGCCGCCGCCGTGCCGACGGCATTGAAGGTCAGTGGGTTGGCGTTGGTGCCGATCTGATACAGCGTGGTCGGCGTCGGCGCACCCGGCGACTGCTCGAGCCACAGGCGCGAATCGCAGGTACCGAAGCTCGGCTGCATGCCGTCGGTATCGGAGGCGGTGTTGTCGGCAGCAGCGCTTTCGCTCACACCGACCGGCACAGCGACAACTGCAGTATTGGTCAGGCTGCCGCCACTGGCGGTCGCGGTGGCGGTCACGGTAAAGGTCACGCTGCCGCCGGCGGTCAGCCGCGGAATCACGATGCCCGCGCCCTGCATCAAGGCGACCGTGGTGCTCGCGGCGACCGGGCACTGCGAACTCAGGGTGACGCTGCCGCAGCTGACGCCGGTCACCGACAAACCGCTCACGGCCGTATCGGTGAACACCGCATCGCTGACCGTCGTCGTGCCGGCGTTGCTGACCACGATGGTGTAAGTCAGGGTTTGGCTGGTGCCGTACTGAGCCTGGCCATCGGTCTTGCCGATGCGCAGGTCGGTGCTGCTCGGGCCGCTGAACTCCGAGGTCGAGCCGATCGAGGTTGTCGCTGTAGTCGCGCAACCGGCGTTCTGGCAGCGGGTCGCGGTCATGCTCAGCGACGCCGCATCCAGGCCGGCGACGGTGCAACTGCTCGGCAAGCTGGCGCTCGGTGCGGCGACGAGGCAACTGCTCAGCCACACCTGGCCTTCGCCGAAGCCGGTCGCATCCAGGCCACTGGGGTTGCGATAGAAATCGATGCGATAGCCGTTGGCATTGGCGGTGGTGTCGAGGACGAACTTGACCGTGGTGCCGACGATGCTCGTCACCACCGGGAAGTTCATCAAGCTATTGGCGCCGGTATCGGCATCGCCGGCGTCGTTTGCGTTGACCCCATTGATGCCTATCAGGTCGATGCCGAGCCCCCCGTTGCCGGAGATGTCGGTATTGGCATAAATCGCGTTGCTGGTCGCGGTGACGCCGCTGATGCTGATGCCGTCGCCCGAATTGCCGGTGATGGTGTTGGCGGTGATGGTGTTCTGGTTGACGTTGCTGTCGGCATTGCCGGTCAAGGCGATGCCCGGGCCACCGTTGCCGGTGATGAGGTTGCCCTGGATCAGGTTGTCGTTGGTCTGGTTGGTGCCGGTTCCGCCGGCGACGCCGGTCAGCACGATGCCGGTGCCGGTGTTTCCGCTGATCGTGTTGTTGGTCAGGGTATTGCCGCTGGTGACATCGCCGTTGCTGCCGACCATACGAATACCCACGCCGCTGGTGCCGGTGATCTCGTTCGAATCGACCAGCACGTTGATGACGCCCGACAGGGCGATACCGATGTTGACGCCGCTGACGTCGTTGCCGGTGACCGTGGCGTTGTAGCCGACGATGGCGGCGTTATTGAAGACGCTGATGGCGAAGGCGCCAACGCCAGTGACGGTGTTATTGGTAATCGTGCAGTTGTCGCTGTCCGAGCAGCGGATGGCGTCGAACGAAGCCGACATGGTGATCGTATTGGCATTCATCACCATATTGGCCACATTGCTCGCGCTCACCGCGACCTGGGCGAAATTGGCAATGGCGATGTTGCGCAGCTGGCTGTTGCCCGCGCCCGCCAGAAACCGGATCGCCGTGAACCCGCCTCCGCCGCCGTTCAAGGTGATGCCGCCGCCGTTGAGGTTCAGCGTATCGGCGACGTCGGGCAGCATCGAACCGACATTGATGGTGCCGGAGACGCTGAACACGATGCTGTCGTCGACGGTGGTGGTCAGGTTGGACGCGGTGATCGCCGCGCGCAGCGTGGTGCAGCTGAAATTTGGGCTGGCGCCCGAGCAACTGCCGGCGGTGTCGCCCAGACCGGTGACGGTATAGGTCGCAGCGAAACCGCTGCCCGCCCACAGCGACGACGAAGCCGCCAGCAGCCACAGGCAAGCGATCCTGAACTTGCGCAGCCGCCTCGCTTCGGCGCCGACGCCGGATGCGGCCGCCCGCTCGGCCCGGCAGCGCGCCGCCGCGATCCAAGTACGCAAATTCATGGTGTTGTTCCCCTGAGTGGCATCGCTGCGAACGCCGCAGCGATCGGCCCGCACTCCAGGCGATGGCTCTCCCTGACACGGGAAGCCACGCCTCGACTGCGCGCTGTTCAGAGGGAAAGTAGAAAGGCCCGCCGAAAACCGTCGGAGCGGGTTCAGAAGCGATTCACCTTCACGAAACCGTGGTGGCCGAGCGCGAATACCGCGCAAAAACAGAGACTTGCGGTGCAACGGCACTGCATACAGACCGTACCGAACCGGGTTTGGACAGCCTGGTCTCGATCCAGCCAACCGCTTCAGGGCATCGGCGACGGGCATCGCCGCCCCAAAGAGAAACGGGCTCCGCAGAGGAGCCCGTTCCCTTGCTTCATGCAGCGACTATCGTCAGAAGGTGATGCTCCAGGTGTCGATGCGGCCGACGTCGTTGTTGGCGTTGTCGTTCACCCGTAGCTTCCAGGTGCCGTTGAGCGGTTCGCTGGACAGGTTGAAGGTGAAGGTGCCGCTGAGGTTGTCGGCGCTGCCGCCGGCGCGGTTGCTGATGTTGTAGAGCGAGCCGTCCGGCGCGACCAGGTCGACCTTCATGTCGCCGCGATAGGTGTGGATGATGTTGACCGAGACCGAAGCGCTGGTCGGTGCGTTGCCGGTGCGGCCGGACACGGTGATCGGGCTGTCGACGGTGGCGTTGTCGTTGATCGCGTAGTCGGTGCCGTTGGTGTACGTCGTGCCCGGACCCGGGCCCGGGCCGGTGCCGGCGGTCTTGCCGAGTTCGCCGAGGAAGGCCAGGCCGAGCTTGGCGAAGGGCACGCTGTTGGCGGCCGAGCTGCCCATGTTGGCGAGGGTGTCGTTGGGCGTGTGGATGGACCCGAAGTAACCGCCGCTGGAATTGCCGCCCTCGAAGTAGATCGCCGCGGGGAAGCCGGCCGAGGTCCACGAGGCGTGGTCGGAGCAACCGTAGCCGCAGGTGTAGCTGCCCACGGTGCCGCCGAGGTAGGTCGTGTACAGATCGCGCAGGAACTGCTGCAGGCTGGAGTTGGAGTAATCGCTGACCAGACGCACCGCCGGTGCGCCGCTGGTCCGGTAGTTGGTCATGTCGAGCTGCAACACGCCGACCACGTTGACGCCGCGATTCTGGAAATCGGTGGCGATCGCCTTGGAGCCGCGCAGACCGACTTCCTCGGCGGCATAGCCCATGAACTTGATCGTGCGCTTGGGCTTGTAACCGCTCGCCATCGCCACCCGCAGCACTTCGGTCAGGGTCGCGATGCCCGATGCGTCGTCGTCGGCGCCCGGTGCGTTCATCGCATCGCCGCTGCCGCTGCTGGAGATCGAATCCAGATGTGCGCCGAGCACGACCACTTCGTTCGGCAGCTCGCTGCCCTGGATGGTCAGGATCGCCGAAGGCTGGGTCGAACAGGTGGTGCAGCCGGTGTAGAGCTCTGCGGTGACGTCGCTGCGGCCGTTGGCGAGGCCGGCCCAGGTGTCCTTGATCCAGGTCGCCGAGGTGCGGCCGTGGCTGGAGGCGTAGTAACGGTTCGGATATTGCGTCGACAGGTGGCTGATGGTGCCGCGGATGTTGGCTTCGGCGACCTGGCTCAGCCACGGGGTGACCGTCGCCTGGTTGTCGATGGTATAGGTCGCGAACTTGGTGTTCATCGCTTCGACGCTGCGCTCGCTGCGTACGAACGCTTCGGCCTCTTCGCGGGTGTCGAAGGCGACGAAACCGCCGCAGCGCTTTTCCTTCTCGTGGACATGACGGGTCACGTCGGCGAGCTGATAGGTCTTCAGTTCCGCCACCACCAGCTTGGCGCCGGCCTTATTGCTGACGCCGGTGGCGTTGCGCGCGAGCGACTGCACGCCGGCGTCGAAAGTCTCGCGCGAGGTGACGATGAACACCGGCTGGAACGGATTATCGGTGGCGTCGGCCGGACGTGCGTGATCGTGGGTATGCGTCTGCGCGATCGCCGGTGCGATGGCGGCCGACAATGCGAGGGCGAGCAAGGCGGGCAACGGGGCTAAGTGCTTGTTCACGGAAGGCGCTCCTGTTCGGCGTCGCCCGGCCGGATGCGGGCGGCATCGGCGCAGGGACGCGATGGACTGGGATGACGGCCGCGCAGAGTGCGGGCCGTCGCGAGAGTTTGCTGCGCGTGAAAGCGGCGCCGAACGGTGCGGGGAGAAACGTTCCGATACGCCCGGGACTCGACCCTAAGCGCGATGCGATATGACGGACAAGCGACAACCTGTTCGAGCGCACATTCGCGTTCGTGACCTCGGTCATGCATACGCGCAGTAACCGCTTACCGTGCACGTCCGCATGGCGAAACAGATAGGAAAACCACGGAATTTTCACTGTTTCGACGATGGAAAACATCGCCGTCGCGCAGGCCCGATGCCGTCGCCGTGCAGCGCAGCATGCGGCTGCGCCGAAACTCGTCGCATGAATGCTTCGCACACAAACGCGCATCCCCGGCCGAAGCCGGGGATGCGCGGTATCGCTCGCCTAAGCGCTGGAGGCGATCAGAAGGTGATGCTCCAGCTGTCGATGCGGCCGGTGTCCTGGGTGGCGTTGTCGTTGACGCGCAGCTTCCAGGTGCCGTTGAGCGGCTCGCTCGACAGGTTCTTGACGAAGGTGCCGACGACGTTGTCGGCGCTGCCGCCGCTGCGGTTGTGGATGTTGTAGAGGGTGCCGTCCGGCGCCACCAGGTCGACCTTCAGATCGCTCTTGTAGCTGTGCAGGATGTTGACCGCCACCGACGCGTCGATCGGTGCGTTGCCGGTGCGGCCGGACACCACGATGCTGCTCTCGACCGTGGCATTGTCGGGGATCTGTACGTCGGTGCCGTTGCTGTAGGTCTGGGTGCCGCCGCCACCGCTGACGGTGACCGAGCCGGTCTTGCTGTGGCTGGCGTTGTCGTCGTCGGTGACGGTCAGGGTGACCGTATAGGTGCCGGACGCAGCATAGGTCTTGGACGGATTGGTCGCGGTCGAGGTGGTGCCGTCGCCGAAGTTCCAGCTGCGCGCGACGATGCTGCCGTCGCTGTCGCTGGAGCTATCGGTGAAGTTCACGCTGAGGCCGCTGACGCTGGAGGTGAAGTTCGCCACCGGCGGCGTGTTGCCCGGCCCGGTGCCGCCGACGGTGAAGCGCACTGCGTTCGGCGTGCCCGGCTTGCCGGCCGCGTCGGTGCCTTGCACATACAAGGTATGCACGCCGTCGGCGAGGCCGCTGGTCGGGATGTTCGCGGTCACCACCTCGCGGCTGCTGTTGAAGCTGCCGTCGCTCGCGTTGAGCGGATACGACACCGCACCGGCGGCCCACGGCGGCGCGTCTAGATAGGCCCGCGCCGAAGCGATGTTCTGCACCGGCTCGGAGCCGTTGCTCTGGTTGAACACGCTGTCGTCGACGGTCGCCGTCAGCGCGACCGGGGTGCCGGCCGGCACCGTCGCCGTGGACACGCTGAGCGCGGTGGTGTCCGGGCCGGACGGCAATTTGTACGGCGCCCACAGGCTGCGCGCGGCATAGCGCAGGGACTTCAGGTTGTCCGGCAGGGTCGTGCCCTGGAAGGTGCTGCAGCTCTCGAAGAACGACACGCCCAGCTCGATCGTGTACGCCGGCACGCCGAGCAGGCCGTACATGGTGTCGTCGGTGGTGCCGTCGGTGGCGTAGAGCTCGTCGGACTGCTGCGGACGGTAATTGTTGTGGAACGCCATGCGCCGGCCGAGCGCACGCAGCGCAGCGCTGTTCGGCGCGGGGTTGCTGGTGTCGCCCCACGACCACAGCACCAGTTGGGCGGCGCTGTGGATGTCCATGAAGATGCCCTGGTAATCCTCGGGCGCGGCGGTGTTGACGTCGTCGGAACGACGGTCCGGGAAGATGCCGCCGGTGTAGACGCCGCTGCTGTTGCGGGCGCCGGCGACCAGGCGCATCAGGTTCTGCGTCTCCGGTTCCGAGGCCACGGTGGGGCCGCGGTAGGTTTCG
The DNA here is from genome assembly GCF_052078695.1 of Lysobacter sp. CA196. Lineage (NCBI taxonomy): Bacteria > Pseudomonadati > Pseudomonadota > Gammaproteobacteria > Lysobacterales > Lysobacteraceae > Lysobacter > Lysobacter sp. CA196. Next base: position 97,772 of record NZ_JBQJIN010000014.1, read on the forward strand.
GCGCAGGCATTGCCGCTGGAGCCGCCGGCGGCGCTGTTCCAGTGATAGGGGAAGTTGCGGTTGAGGTCGACGCCGATCGACGAAGCGCTGCAGGCGCCGTTGCTGTTGTTGACGTTCTTGCGCCAGGACGAACCCGCCTCGGCTTTCTTGCGCCCGTCGGGGTTGGCCTGCAGCACGAACTGGAAGGCGAAGTTGTCGAGCAACCAGGTCGCTTCGTCGTTGCTGCCGTAGCCGTTGGCCAGCCACTCGGCGAAGCGGGTGACGGTCTCGGCCGGCGTGTACTCGCGCGCATGGATCGAACCGAACAACACCAGGGTCGGCTTGTTCGGCAGCGCGGCATCGGTCGCCGAGTTGGTCAGCTTGAGCACCTTCATCTCGTAGCCGGTGCCGGCGCTCTGGGTCTTCTGCCAGCTCGGGCCGATGTTGGTCACCCGCGCCAGCTGCGGCTTGCTCGAGGCCAACTGGTCCATGGTCGTATAGGTTTCCTCGACCGTGCGATAGCAGGCATAGCCGGGAATGCTCTTGATGCCGAGCGCGGAGCTCTGCAGCGCGGTCTGCAGGCGCTGCAGCTTCTCGGTCGCATCGCGATCGATTTCGTACTTGAAGCCCGCGCGGCTCAGCGCGAGCAGATCCTCGGACATGGCTTCGACACGGACGGTCTTGGCCTCGCGGTCGACGATCAGATGCTGGAAGCGCGACGCGATGCGTTGCAACTGTGCGCTGTTGGTGTATTTGGCGGTGACGAAGACGGGCAGCTCATCGGCTGCCTGGACGCTGGCGGACAAGGCCAGCAACAGGGGCAGCGCGGCGTATTGGAAGCGCATAGGGAAACTCTCCAGGTACCGGTACGTTGGACAGCGATGCGGTGGGTGCGGCCACCATGCTGGGTACGCGGCCCGACGGCTGACAAGCCTCGCTCGTCGCGGTCATGCCTCGCTTTCGTGATGCGTACGGCAGAACGGCGCTGTGGTCGGCAACGACGCATGCCACGTCGTCGGATCGGGATGCGCGCAGCGACGCGATCGCAATGCGCTGCCGCCGGCGCCCGGGCGAAGCGCGCTTTCGCCCGAAGCGCTTGCCCGCGTTCGGGCAAGCGCCGATGGAAAACGCCGCGCGCCTCACGGCACGCGGCGTCGGTGGATCAGAACGTGATGCTCCACTTGTCGATGCGGCCGGTGTCCAGGTTCGCATTGTCGTTGACGCGCAGCTTCCAGGTACCGTTGAGCGGTTCGCTCGACAGGTTCTTGGTGTAGGTGCCGATGACGTTGTCGGCGCTGCCGCCGGTGCGGTTGTGGATGTTGTAGACCGTACCGTCCGGCGCCACCAGATCGACCTTCAGGTCGCTCTTGTAGGTGTGGTAGATCGTCACCTGGACCGGCGTGGTCGCCGAACCGTTGCCGCTGCGGCCGGCCACGGTGATCGAGCTTTCCACCGTGGCGTTGTCGCTGATCGCCACGTCGGTCTCGTTGGTGTAGGTCTGCGCACCCGGGCCGCCCGACACCGTGACCGTACCGGTCTTGGTGTTGGTCGCGCCGTCGTCGTCGGTGACGGTCAGCGTGACGGTATAGGTACCGGCGGCGCTGTAGGTCTTGGACGGGTTGGTCGCGGTCGAGGTGGTGCCGTCGCCGAAGTTCCAGCTGCGCGAGGCGATGCTGCCGTCGCTGTCGGTGGAGCTGTCGGTGAAGGTCGCGGTGAGGCCGCTGACCGACGAGGTGAAGTTCGCCACCGGCGGATTGTTCGGCGTGCCGCCGCCCGAATCCAGGCCGTCGATGAACTGCGCACCGGTGTTGCCCGGGTCGAGCCAGTTGCTCAGGCGCGAATCCGCCGCACCGCCGCCGGTCCACGAGGTGAACACGCGTCCGTATTGGTCGCTGCGGTTGGTGCCGGTGGCGCTGCAGCTCGACGGGCCGCCGTGCAACTGGCCCAGCACGCGCTTCTCGGGGCTGTAGATCGGCGAGCCCGAGGAACCCGGCTCGGTGACGCCGCCAGTCGGCTGCCACTGCACGTTCAAGTGGGTAGTGCCGGCGCCGCCGCCCCAGGCCACGAACGAGGTCGGGCTGGTCGAGTTGCTGATGCGCTTCTCGGCCACGTTCGGGTGATGGATACCGATGGCGCCCGGATAGTTCTGGTCGCGGCGGTCCCAACCGGCCCAGAACAGATTGAACGCAGGGTTGGCCGGCGTGTTGAGTTCGAGCAGGGTGAAGTCCGAGGTCGCGTAGGTCGCCTTGTAGGTCGAACCCGACTGGGTGTTGGCCATCGAACCGTCGCCGTTGGCGCCGCTGGCGGGCGTGTTCGGCGGGCGGCAGGTCGAGTTCTGGTAGTTCCAGTACACCACGATGCTCGCCGCGGTCGACGCCGTACCCATGCCGCAATGGTGCGCGGTCAGGAAGTACATCTTCTTGTCGTTGGCGGTGTTGTTGACCAGCGAGCCGGTACAGGCCAGCGAGCCGTTCTTCGAGTAGGCCGCGACCGATCGGATGATATCGCGACGGCCATCGCCTTCAGGGCAGACCACGTCGATGTTGCAGCTGCCGGACACGCCCTTCTCGCCCTGGGCCGCGGTCAGGCGGCCCGCGACTTGTCCGAACGCCTCGTAGCCGTGGTTGACCTTGGTCAGCTGCAGCTTGAGTTCGCCCATCTTCGCGCTGGGCACGACCACTTCGATGACCGCCTCTTCGCCGTCGACGATCGCCGTCCACAACTGGCCGGAAGGACTGTTGTCGCGGTCGGTGTATTCGCGGATCAGGCTGCGATCGCCGCCTGCGGTCTGGGTCGCCGGATAGACCAGCAGACGGCCGCCGGCCGGCATGTGGTACCGGGTGAAGCCGAAGTTCAACGACAACGCCTTATCCGAGCGCACGCGCTGGCGCCAGATGACGTTCTCGTCGTCGAGTTGTTCCCACACGCCCGAATTCAGCGGCGTCATGTCGACGTCCATCGGCGCGGCGAAGCGAGGAATCTCGTTGCGCGCTTCGCGCACGCGGTCTTCCGCGCGCAACTTGGCGACGTCCACCGCCGGCATCGCGCGCAGCGCGATCTGGCCCACTCGCGAGATGTTGGCGTGATCGAAGGCCGCCGGGCGCGTGGCCGGTGCGGCAAGTGCGGCACTGATCGACAGTCCGAGCAACAACAAGGAACCACAAAGTCGTTTCATGAGTCTCTCCGTCCGTAGTAGAGGCAAGACCGCGACGCCGGCTGGGCCGGTGTGTGTTCGACAATGGCGATGGCGACGGGGTCAGGCGATGGGAACTGGATGCTCCAGCGTTTGATGCAGCGAGGCCGCATGCTTCCCCTGAGCGTGCGTTTTTTCTACGACGCGTGGTGCGCATTGCAAGCGTGCCGCTGCGACCACGGCGCGACTCTGAGGCACACGCGTCGCGCACAACAAGACGCAAACCCGCCCAGTCGACATCGCATCCGTGCCTGGCGTCACGCATACAACGAAGATTTGTTTCGATTGAAATCGGTGTGCTCGACCGGAAATAGAAACTGAGAACCTGTCCGCGTTCATGATGCAATGGACGACACGAACCCGGGGAACTCCGGCTCGATACGACGCAGACCATCGCCGCCATCGATCCGACGGCGTCGTTCCAGCGCACGCCGAAACCCCTCCGGCCGTTTCCGTCGCACCCGCAACGGCAGTGCCCATCGGTAAAACCGCAGCGGCGCCCCAGACAGATGCGCTAGCGAGACATCGTCTACCCGGCAAACGAAAACCCCGGCCGAAGCCGGGGTTTTCGCGAACATCGCGACGATGCGAGGTGGCGACGGTTCAGTCGGTCAGAAAGTGATGCTCCAGCTGTCGATGCGACCCGTGTCGGCGCTCGCATTGTCGTTGACCCGCAGCTTCCAGGTACCGTTGAGCGCTTCGCTCGACAGGTTCTTGGTGTAGGTCTGGTTGATGTTGTCGGCGCTGCCGCCGCTGCGGTTGTGCAGGTTGTACAGGGTGCCGTCCGGCGCCACCAGGTCGACCTTCAGGTCGCCCTTGTAGGTGTGGACGATGTTGACCGCGATCGGCGTGCTGACCGGTGCGTTGCCGCTGCGGCCGGAAACGACGATCGAGCTTTCGACCGTGGCGTTGTCGGCGATGGCAACATCGGTGCCGTTGGTATAGGTCTGCGCACCGCCGGTGCCGACCGTGACCGAGGCGGTCTTGGTGTGGGTGGCGCCGTCGTCGTCGGTGACGGTCAGGGTGACGGTGTAGGTGCCGGCCGCGGTGTAGGTCTTGCTCGGGTTGGTCGCGGTCGAGCTGGTGCCGTCGCCGAAGTTCCAGCTGCGCGAGGCGATGGTGCCGTCGCTGTCGCTGGAGCTGTCGGTGAAGCTCACGGTCAGGCCGCTGGCCGTGGAACTGAAGTTCGCCACCGGCGGGGTGTTGGTCGGGGTGCCGCTGGAATCGATGCCGTCGATGAACTGCGCACCGGTGCCGCTCGCGTCGAGCCAGTTGCTCAGCCGCGTGGCAGCGGAGCCGCCACCGGTCCAGGAGGTGAACACGCGGCCGTAGTAGTCGCTACGGTCGGCGCCGGTCGCCGAGCAGCTCGACGGACCGCCGTGCAGCTGGCCGAGCACACGCTTCTCCGGGCTGTAGACCGGCGAACCCGACGAGCCCGGCTCGGTCACGCCGCCGTTGGCCTGCCAGAACACGTGCAGGTGGGTGCTGCCGCTGGCGCCGTTGTAGCCGCTGATCTGGGTCGCGGTGGTCGAGTGGCTGATGCGCTTCTCGGCGACGTTGGGATGATGGATCGCGGTCGCGCCGGCGAAGTTCTGGTCGCGGCGGTCCCAGCCGGCCCAGAACAGGTTGTAGGCCGGGTTGGCGGCGGTGTTGAGTTCGAGCAGGGTGAAGTCGGAAGCGGCGTTGGTCGCGCGCACGACCGCGCCGGTCTGCGATTGCGACAGCGAGCCGTCGCCGTTGGCGCCGCTGGAGGACGAGCCCGGCGCGCGGCAGGTCGAGTTCTGGTAGTTCCAGTACACCACCATGCTCGAGGCGATCGCGGCGGTGGTCATGCCGCAGTGGTTCGCGGTCAGGAAGTACATCTTCTTGTCGTTCGCGGTGTTGTTGACCAGCGAACCGGTGCACCACATGGTGCCCTGCTTGGAGTACGCCGCGACCGAGCGGATCACGTCGCGGTGGCCGTTGCCTTCGGGGCAGACCACGTCGATGTTGCAGCTGCCCGACACGCCGGTCGGCTGCTCCAGCGCGGCATCGCGCGCGAGCCTGCCGAGGCCCTTGTAGTCGTGGTGGACCGCGGCCAGGTGCAGCTTGAGCTCGCCGACCTTGGCGCGCGGCACGACCACTTCGATCACCGCTTCGTCGCCGATCACCACCGGCGTCCACAGTTCGTTGAAGTCGTTGTTGTCGGCGGCGGTGAAGCTGCGCACGCGCGAGGCGTTGGAGCCCGGCGCCTGGTCGGCCGGATAGATCAGCATGCGCGCGCCGGCGGGCAGCTTGAACTGATCGAAATGGAAATTCAGGGTCAGCGCGTTCTTGGATTCGATGCGCGTGCGCCAGACCGCGTGGTCGGCGTCGAGATCTTCCCAGGTGCCGCTGTTGAGGGTGTTCATGTCCACCGGCAAGGCGGTGGCGAAGCGCGGCGCTTCGTTGCGGCCGCGCTTGAGGTCTTCGGCGCGCAGCTTGGCTACGTCCACCGCCGGCATGCTGCGCAGGGCGACGCGGTCGATGCGCGAGAGGCGGGCGTGGTCGAAGGCCGCCGGACGCAGGTTCGGGGCGGCGAGCGCGCTGCCGATCGATAGTGCGAGCAGGGCCAGGGAAGCGGTCAGTCGTTTCATTACTTGCTCCATGTTGAGAAGGACGACGGTGGCGAGGTCCGCAGCGCGGTCCGGCCGGCCCGATGCATCCGGCCCCTCGAGGCGAAGGGCCGGATGCCGGGCGAGCGCGTCCGCAGCGATGCGCGGTCCGCGTCCGGATCGCACCTCGCCGCGGCCGTTTCAGACCATCGTCGAGCGGAAAGCGGGCTCCCCCAAGCCCGCCGGTGTTTCAGGAGCCCGGCTCCTCGGAACCGGGCTCCCCCGTGCACGAGGTCCCTCGAACGGAGGTCCCTCAAAACGTGAAGCGAATCAGAGCGCGAGGTTCAGAACGTGACGCTCCAGGTGTCGATGCGGCCGACGTCCTGCGAGGCGCGGTCGGCCACCCGCAGCTTCCAGGTGCCGTTGAGCGGCTCGCTCGACAGGTCCTTGGTGAAGCTGCCGGTGACGTTGTCGGCGCTGCCGCCGCTGCGGTTGTGGATGTTGTAGACCGAACCGTCCGGCGCCAGCAGGTCGACGATCAGATCGCCCTTGTACGGGTGGACGATGTTGACCGAGATGCTGGCGTTGCTCGGCGCGTTGCCGCTGCGCCCGGACACGGCGATGTTGCTGCTCACGCCGGTGGCGTTGTTGTCCGGGATGTTGACGTCGGTGCCGTTGGTATAGGTCTGCACGCCGCTGGCGTTGACCGTGACCGAGGCCGTCTTGCTGTGAGTGGCGCCGTCGTCGTCGGTGACGGTCAGCACGACGCTGTAGGTGCCGGCCGCGGTGTAGGTCTTGCTCGGGTTGGTCGCGGTCGAGCTGGTGCCGTCGCCGAAGTTCCAGCTGCGCGAGGCGATGCTGCCGTCGCTGTCGCTGGAGCTGTCGGTGAAGTTCACCGTCAGGCCGCTGGCGCTGGAGCTGAAGTTCGCCACCGGTGCGACGTTGGCGCCCGGATCGGCGCGGAATGCCGCCATCGCCGCCTTGGTCTGCACCAGCACGCGCTGGTTATGGTTCACATCGGCCGTGCCCATGGCCACGCCGCCGTAGGTGATGTCCGGATTGGACCAGTAGTTCAGGCGGGTGCAGGCCGTGCCCGGGCACTGGTAGGCCATGATGGTGCGCCAGCGAGCGCCCTGGGCGGGCATGTACTGGTAACCATGGCCGTAGGCGTAAGGCTGCGTGTTCGGATCGTTTTGCGGGTTGTGGCGAGCCGACAGCAGATGGCCGATTTCGTGGGCGAAGCTGTAGTAGCCGGTGGCGCAATCGTAGTGCACGGTCGCGAACGCGGTGGCGGCGTTGGAACCGATAGCCGCCGCGCGGCCGCAGTTGCTGTCGTCGTTGATGACCAGGACGTTGACGTCGGCCGCGTTGGTATCGCGGGTAGCGTGGACGTCGTCCATGTAGCCGTCCGCGGTGCCTTCGAAGCGGTCCACGTCGGTGGCGTGGCCGTCGCCGACCGAGGTGTATTGCACAGTGCGGTAGTTGGCCAACACCATGTTGATGCCGACGTTGGAATTGACGTAGCCCTGGTTGCTCTCGGCCACGGCCAGTTCGACCAGCGCCTGCATGTCGCCGCCATAGGCCGTGACCGCGTCGTTGGTCGCGACCACCTGGACGCGGATGGTCGCGGTGGCGCCCGGTTCGGTCGCGGCCGGGCCGACCAGGCCGCCGCTGTTACGGGTGGCCTGCATCGCGGCCGCACGCATGTCGATCTGCGGCAGATTCGCTTCGCTGTAGTCGGCGGCGTGGTCCGGCGGCATGCGGCTTTCGTCGACTTCGATCACCGCATGGCTGCCGTCGGCGAGCGGACGGATGCGATACAGCTGGCCGTCGACGCGGACGTTGCCGGTGACCCCGTTGCCGCGGCGCACCAGGGCGACCGAGTTGCGTTCGTCGTGGCGCACTTCGCGCGCGGTGCGCGCAGCCGCCTTGCCGGTATTGCGCAGATGGCCCAGCCAGACGGTGCTGCCGGTGCCGGTCTCGCGAGCGCTGTCGAGCACCGCATCGACCAGGTGGCCGCCGAGTTGCAGTTCGATTTCGCGGGTCTGCGCGCTGACCACGGCGGCGTTGGCGCGCTTGAGCCGCAGCGATGCGGTGGCCGGCGCGGCGGCCAGGCTCTGCGCACGGTTCAAGGCGGACGAGCCCTGGCTGCCGGCGATGCCGGCGCGCGGTGTGGCGTCGCCAACGAACAAGGGTTGTGCGGCGAAGGCCGGCAATGCGGCGATCGCGGATGCGAGTACGGCGACGCGAGCGGTAATCAAACCGCGCGCGCGGTTGCGAGACGTGCTGGTCATTGGTGGAACCCCCGAAGGTAGGAAAGCCGCAGGCGCGGCCGAAAGGTGGTCGCCGGGACATCGTGGCAAGGCGACGGCCTGTGCGGCGGCGCTGCTTCACCATCGTGTCCGGTCTGGCGTTTGCGATCTCGATCGCGGATCGAGTCGTCGTCTCGTCCGCACTTCGACGCTAACGTTTCGCGCAAGGCCGCGGCAATGGTCCGGCGGCCGATTCGGCGGCACCGTTCGTGATGCAGGTCATGCATCGGAAAACTCTTTCGCGCGCGCCAAATCCGCGAATTACCGCGCGCGAAAACCTCCGCATTCCGACGCCGTTCGCGCAACAAAAAACCCCGGAAAAATCCGGGGTTTTTTGTGCTTCGCAGCGAATATTACGTGGTCTGCGTCAATGAATTTCTTGCAGCCTCGCTGGAGGGCCGGAACGGCGCGCCGCGCAAGCGCCTATTTCTCGATGACCTCGGGCCCGCGAATGATCGGATCGAGTGCGATGTGGTTGTCGGGTTCGATGAACTGCACGTCCGGATCGGCGGCGAAGGCCTGCATCAGGCGCTGCGCGCCGGCGCGATCGAGCGCCGGGCTGACGCTGAACACATCGGCATTGATGCCCATGCGGTGCTTCCAGGTCAGGGTCGGCGCAGCGCCGCTTTTTCCGGCCACGCCCTGCAGGCGCTGCGCAGTCTGGTTCAAGCGCGTCTGCACCGTGCCTTGCTGCTTGAGCGGAGCGCTATCGTCGCGGTACTTGACGATGAACTGCGCGAACGGACCGCCGCCCGCGGGTTCGCCGACCTGGGCCGGCGCCCGCCTCGGGTTCGGATTCACTTCCGGATTGACCTCGGAATTCACTTGGGATCTCGCGCCGGGAGCGTTGTCGGGAGTGGTGCTGGAGGCCATGCAGGCGGTCATCGCAATGGAGAGGAACAAGGCCGTGGACGACAGCCACAGCGTACGGACCGGGAACGGCATGCGGGCTTCTCCTGTAAGCGGGTGTCGATGAAACGCACGAGCAGGGGTTTCGGGGTTGCGGCCCGCGATGCGATGCGAAGGGCATCGCGGCCGGTCGCGACCCGCTGCCGGCGACGTCCGAAGCTTACTCCCGGCGTTCGCCGGCGGACGTGAGTGCGCCGACCGGCATAGCCGGAAGTCGGCGTGCGTTCACCTCGGTGACTGCGCGCGAGCTCAAAAAAAGAACCCCGGTCGAAACCGGGGTTCTGAACGACGGCGGACCGCACGGGCGGCCTGCCGGCGGGCTTAGAACGTGATGCTCCAGGTGTCGATGCGGCCGGTGTCCTGAGAGGCGTTGTCGTTGACGCGCAGCTTCCAGGTGCCGTTGAGCGTTTCGCTCGACAGGTTCTTGGTGAAGGTGCCGACGACGTTGTCGGTGCCCGAGCCGGTGCGGTTGTGGATGTTGTAGAGGGTGCCGTCCGGTGCGACCAGGTCGACCTTCAGGTCGCCCTTGTAGGTGTGGACGATGTTGACCGAGATCGAGGCGGTGCTCGGCGCGTTGCCGGTGCGGCCCGACACGACGATGCTGCTTTCGACCGTGGCGTTGTCGGGAATCGCGACGTCGGTGCCGTTGGTGTAGGTCTGCACGCCGGTCGGCGGGGTGCCGCCCAGTGCGTCGAGCGCGGCCTTGGCATTGACGATGCCGGCGCCGCAACCGCCCGAGCAGGCGCCCGGCAGAGCGCGCGCGGTGTTCTTGAGCAGGGTCTCGATTTCGGCCGGGGTCTTCGGCGTGGCCGCCTTCGATTGCAGCAACGCCACCACGCCGGCGACGTGCGGCGACGCCATCGAGGTGCCGCTCATGTACACGTACTGCTCGGCGCCCTGGGTGGTGGTGCCGCCGTTGTGGGTCGAGGCGATCTGGTCGCCCGGCGCCGACACGTCGATGCCGGTGCCGTAGTTGGAGTAGCTGGCCTTGGCGCCGGTCGAAGTGGTCGCGGCGACCGCGATGACGTTGGCGCAGTTGGCCGGGGTCGAGGTGGAGACGTTCGAGCTTTCGTTGCCGGCGGCCACGACGATGGTGGTGCCGCGGCCGACCGCGCCGTTGATCGCGGTCTGGTAGCTGCTCGGGCAGGCGCCGCCGCCGCCGAGGCTGAGGTTGATCACCTCGGCCGGATTGGCGTTGGCCGGAATACCCGACACGCTGCCGCCCGAAGCCCAGACGATGGCGTCGGAAATGTCGGAGTCGTAACCGCCGCAGCGGCCGAGCACGCGCACCGGCACGACCTTGGCATTGAAGGCGGTGCCGGCGACGCCCTTGGCGTTGTTGGTCACCGCGGCGACGGTGCCGGCGACGTGGGTGCCGTGCCAGCTGGAATCGCTGGCGTCGACGTCGTAGCCGGGCTGGTCGCACTCGGTGGCGTTGTTCCAGTCGCCTTCGTCGTTCGGGTTGGAATCGCGGCCGTCGCCGTCGCGCGAGACGAACGAGTCGGTGATGAAGTCGTAGCCCGGCAGGATGTTGGCGTTGAGATCGCTGTGCGGGGTGATGCCGGTATCGAGCACGGCGACGACCGCACCGCTGCCGGTGGACACGTCCCAGGCCTGGTCGACGCGCATGCCGCCGTTGGCGCCGTTGTAGCCGTACTGCACGCCGTAGTGGGTGTCGTTCGGGGTCAGCAGGGCATGACGGCGCACGTCGACTTCGACGAAATCGACGTTCGGGTCGGCGGCGATCTGGCGCATCAGCGACTCGGCTTCGACGCGGTCGAGCGCGCGGTCGGCGCGCACGACATCGGCGCCGATGGCGGTGCGGCGCAGGTGCTTCAGGCCCAGTGCTGCGCGGCCCTTGGCCTTGCCGGCGGAGGCGGTCGCGGCGGTGCTGAGCGCGCTCTGCACGCTGGCGGCGCTGCTGCGCTCGACGCTGCCGTCGCGGTACTTGACGATGAATCGGTCGAACTTGGCGGCGGTTTGCAGGCCGCTGAGGTTGACGCGCTCGGCGGCGAAAGCCGAGCCGGCGACGGTCGAAGCCAGCACCAGGGCGGTGGCGGCGGCAAGGGCGTGTACGCGATTCGAACGAACGGACATCTGTTGAGAACCCCTAAACTGAAATGCCGCAAGCGCGGCGGAGTCGTCCGGTGAACCGACGGCAACGACGAGGACGCCGCGATGCCCGGACTTGTCAGCGGAAGCGCATCCGGCGAAAGCCGATGCGATCCGTCGATCCACGCTAACGATTGCGCGGCCGCAACGACAAGAGATCGACGTCACCGTTTTGTGGCGTAAAAGTGAAATAAATCACGCATTTGCTACGCACTTGTGTGGCGGACGTCACAACGTAAAAACAGAAAAACCCCCTACCCCGAGCGCGAAAAAGCGACGCCGGACACAACTGTTTGCACGCCGCCGTGGGCATCGCGACCCGCCGATGCGCGTGCGCTGCAGGCGCACCGCCGGGCCCGGCTTTCGTCGCTGCATGCCTGCAGTCGTCGGCCGCCAACGCATCGCTGAATGCGCGCCTGCCTCCGCATCGAAAGCAGCCCGTCCGCTGCGGCCTGCGGCCATGCGACTGGCTCGTGCACCGCGTCGCGGCCGCCGCACTGCCCTGCCCGCGGCAAAAAAAAACCCCGGCCGAAGCCGGGGTCGGTGTTGCGCCTGGGCCTATGCAGCGCGCAGGCCGGCCATCAACAGGCCATCGATCAGAACGTGATGCTCCAGGTGTCGATGCGGCCGACGTCGACCGCCGCGGCATCGACCGCGCGCAGCTTCCAGGTGCCGTTGAGCGCTTCGCTCGACAGGTTCACGGTGAACGTGCCGCTGACGTTATCGGCGCTGCCGCCGCTGCGGTTGTGGATGTTGTAGACCGAACCGTCCGGCGCGATCAGGTCGACCTTCAGGTCGCCCTTGTACGGGTGAATGATGTTCACCGTCACCGACGCATTGCTCGGCGCGTTGCCGGTGCGGCCCGACACCGCGATGCTGCTCGTCACGCCGGTCGTGTTGTTGTCCGGAATGTTGTAGTCGGTGCCGTTGCTGTAGGTCTGGGTACCGGGGTTCGGGGTGCCGCCGAGCGCATCCAGCGCCGCCTTGGCGTCGACGATGCCCACGCCGATCGGCTGATCCGGCGTCTGCGGGAAGGCGCGCGCGGTGTTCTTGAGCAGGGTCTCGATCTCGGCCGGGGTCTTCGGCGTCGTCGCCTTGGCCTGCAGCAGCGCGACCACGCCGGCCACGTGCGGCGTCGCCATCGAGGTGCCGCCGTAGGACGCATAGCTTTCCGCGCCCGGGGTGGTGGTGCCGGCGTTGAGCGTCGACAGGATGTTCGAACCCGGTGCGGCGATGTCGACCACCGAGCCATAGTTCGACTTCTGCGTGCTGCTCCACACCGAACGCGCACCGGCGCTGTCGACCGCACCGACGGTGATCACGCCGGTGCAGTTGGCCGGACGCGCATCGGCGGCGTTGATGTTGCCGTTGCCGGCGGCGACGACGACGGTGGTGCCGCGGCCGACCGCGCCGGTGATCGCGGCCTGATAGGTCGAACCGCAGGCGCCGGAGCCGCCGAGGCTCATGTTGATGACTTCGGCCGGGTTGGCGTTGGCCGGCACGCCGGACACGGTGCCGCCCGAGGCCCAGGTGATGGCGTCGGCGATGTCGGCCAGGCTGCCGCCGCACTTGGCGAGCACGCGCACCGGGACGACCTTGGCGTTGTACGCGGTGCCGGCGACGCCCTTGGCGTTGTTGGTCACCGCCGCGACGGTGCCGGCGACGTGGGTGCCGTGCCAGCTCGAATTGCTGTTGTAGGTGCGACCGCACTCGCCGGCGACGAACCAGTCGCCCTGATCGCTCGGGTCGGAATCGCGGCCGTCGCCGTCGCGCGCGGCGGTGGCGTCGCTGACGAAGTCGTAGCCGGGCAGGATGTTGGCGTTGAGGTCGCTGTGGCTGGTGATGCCGGTATCGATGACGGCCACGACCACGCCGGTGCCGGTGCTGATGTCCCAGGCGGTGGTGGCGTTGATGCCGGCGTCGGCATCGGTATAGCCCCACTGTTCGCCGAAGCGGGTGTCGTTCGGGGTGGCGGTCGGATACATGCGCGCATTCGGCTCGACGTATTCGACGTTCGGGTCGGCGGCGATCTGGCGCATCAGCGATTCGGCTTCGACGCGATCGAGCTTGCGGCCGGCGCGGACCACGTCCGAACCGAGCGCGGTGCGGCGCAGGTGCTTGAGGCCGAGCGCCTTGCCCTTGCCGGCGAAGCCGGTCGCGGCGCTGCTGAGCGAGCGCTCCAGGGTCGCGGCGTTGCTGCGCTGGGCGCTGCCGTCGCGGTATTTGACGATGAATTCGTCCTGGCTTTCATTGGCCAGGGCGGCGAGGTTGATGCGATCGGCGGCGAAGGCGGACATCGCGACGCAGGACAGGGCGGTCACGGTGGCGGCGGCCAGCGCGTGCTTGCGCATCGCGCGCATGGAACGATCGGACATTGGATGGAACCCCCAAAAACGAAGTGCCGAATGACGGCGTCAACGCGCGGTGGTCTGCCCGAACCCGATCCTTCGTTGTCCGCGACAGCGTCCGCGCTGTTTGTGTACGGACTCGCTATGACCCGGTCCGCGTTATCACGCTAAGCGCTGGGCAAATGTGTGTTCAAGCCGGCACGGGCCAATTAACAGGGCCCCGGACGTGTCTTCTGTCACGCATTCCGACAGTGCGCGGGCGCATGCGGCTTCGCGGCGGCAGGCGCGAAGCCGCGGCGCCGGCATCGGAGCGGCGCGACGAATGGCTTCGGCGAAATGCGCGGCGAAGCGCGCCTGCGACGACCATGAGCCGTGCCGGTTCAGCGTGTTCAGGTCGTTGAATGGCGTGCCGATGGAGGTCGGCGACGCGGTAACAGCGGCAGCGGCGGAGCCGCGGCGTCGCTCAGAGCATGCCGGTTTCGAGCCGGGCGGCCTCGGACATCATGTTGCGGTTCCACGGCGGGTCGAACACCAGTTCGACGTCGGCCTCGGCCACGGTCGGGATCATCTCGAGCTTGGCGCGCACGTCGTCGACCAGGATATCGCCCATGCCGCAGGCAGGCGCGGTCAGGGTCATCCGCACTTCGACCATGCGCTGGCCGTCGTCGCGGTGCTTGACGGTGGCCTCGTAGACCAGGCCCAGCTCGACCACGTTGATCGGGATCTCCGGGTCGAAACAGGTGCGCAGTTGCCGCCAGACCAATTGCTCGACGGCTTCGTCGTCGGCGCCTTCGGACAGTTCCAGCGGTTCCGGCGGTTCCTTGCCGATCGCGTCGGCGTCGCGACCGGCGATGCGGAACAGGTTGCCTTCGACGAAAACGGTGTAACTGCCGCCGAGGGCCTGGGTGATGTAGCCGACGCTGCCCGCGGGCAAAGTGACCTGATCGCCCTGGGGCACCAGGACGACGGCGCAATCGCGCTCGAAACGGACGGGTTCGCTGCTGCGGGAATACATGGCGGAAAGATGGGGATGCTGTGCCGCAGCACAAGTCGCACCATTCTACCGGGCTGGGACCGCTATGCTGTAGGGCTTGCCCCGCCCACAGTGTTCCGCCCATGACCGTCGCCCACCCGACCGAACAGCGCAGCCCCGCCCGGGCCGATCGCGGCGAACGCCGCGTCACCCCGTTCTCCTGGCTGCTGCTGTTGCTCGGCACCTTCGGTTTCGCGGCGTTCTGGGTGTTGTTTTCGGTCGCCTACGACCATCAGTTCAGCTGGATGGCGGTGTTCGGAGCGCTCGACATCGCCTGGATGCTGCGCCTGGGCGGCTGGCGCCCGGGCCCGCGCCGGGCCGCGCTGGGCCTGGCCGCGACCGCGGTCATCGTGGTCGTGGCCAATTGGGGCATCGCCTCCTCCCAGGTCGGCGCCATGCTCGGGCTGGACCCCTTGGAGGCTGCAACGAAGCTGGGGCCGAATTTCGCCTGGACCCTGATCCAACTGGCCAACACCGGCACCGACCTGGCCTGGCTGGCCGCGGCGGCCGTGGTGGCGGTGCTGGCTTCGCGCTGAGTTTCGGCTGTGGTTTCGGTTTCGGCTGTGGCTGTGGCTTCGGTTTTGCCTGTGCCTGTGCATTTAGCCTTGCCGGTCAAGAGCAGACCCGTAGGGCGGCCCGCAAGGATGCGGGCCGTGCGCAAGCAGGCCATGGATGGCCTGTCTGGAGCATCCCTGCGTTGGCATCGATCGTGCGGGCTTGTGCCCTTGCAAGGAAGGCCTTTTCTTTGGTTAGCTTTCTTTTGGGCCAGCAAAAGAAAGTAACCCGGCCGCGTCAGCGGGCGGAAGCTTTGCACTTACTTGATCGAAACGCCGGAGGCCGACAGGGCGTGGTCGCGGCTTGCGCCGCTCCTACTCTAGAAGCGGCGACCACGACGCTTCAATCTCGCGTCGATGCCGGCCGCAGCCATGAGGGTAGGAGCGACGCAAGTCGCGACCGCGCTGCGACGGTCTCGCGGCGTCTCGCTCAGGCAAGATCAAGATCAAGATCAAGATCAAACGCCAAAAGCTTCCGCCACTAAAGCGGCGGGTTACTTTCTTTTGTCTAAAGCAACAAAAGAAAGGTAACCAAAGAAAAATGCTTTGTTTTGAATCACCGGCCCGCGCGAGCGGTGCATACGCGGGGATTTTTCATACGGGACATCCCTGTCCCGATGAAAAACGGCGCGCATCCCTGCGCGCCGCCCTCCGGGTCTTCGATTGCCTTCGCTAGTGCTCCGCTACGCACAGCAAAATCAACAACGAGAAGCAAGAAGCGAGAGCATCGACGCTTCAGCCCGCAGCTCCCATCCCCCAATCCATCTCTCCCAGACACAGCGCGAATACCCGCGCCGCTTCCTCGATCTCCGCTACCGACATCGCGCCGAAACCCAGCAGCAGGCCGGCGCGGGCCGGTGGCTGGAAGTAATACGGCAGGATGGAATACAAACCCAATCCCCGGCTCTGGGCATGGGCGATGAAGGCTTCGCCCTGGGCGACGCTGCGGTCGCGCAGCCAGACCACCAGGTGCATGCCGGCGTGGGAGTCGTCGATGTCGATGGCGTCGCCGGCCAGGCGGCGCAGAGAGCCCAGCAAGGCGTCGCGGCGTTGTTTCAATGTCTTCGCGGTGCGGCGCAGGTGGCGTTCGAAGCCGCCGTCGGCGAGGAAATGCGCGAGTGCGGCCTGTTCGATCGCCGGCGAGCCGAAGTCGTCGACCCATTTGGCGCTGATCAGGTCGTCGCGCAAGCCCGGCGGGGCGACGATGTAGCCCAGCCGCAGCGAAGGAAACAGCACTTTCGAGAAGGTGCCGGTGTAGATCACCCGACGGCTGTCGTCGAGGCCGCACAAGGCCGCATGCGGCTGGGCGTCGTAGCGGAATTCGCCGTCGTAGTCGTCTTCGAAGATCCAGCAGTCGTGGCGGCAGGCGTAGTCGAGCAAGGCGCGGCGGCGCGCCAACGACATCAGCGCGCCGGTCGGGAACTGGTGCGAAGGCGTCACGCAGATCAGCCGCGGCGGCCGTTCCGGCAACCGATCGGTGCACAAGCCTTCGCTATCCACCGGGATCGGCAGCAGGCGCGCGCCGTGGATCTGCAACGCCTCGCGCACGGCGAAGTACTGCGGCTCTTCGATCACCACCTCGTCGCCTTCGTCGAGCACTACCCGCGCGGTCAGGCTGACCGCTTGCTGGGTGCCGGTGACGATCACGATGTCCTCGGGCCGCGCATGCACGCCGCGGCGCAAGGACAGGTATTCGCAGACCGCCACGCGCAAGGCCGGCAGGCCCTGCGCGGTCGGGTAATGCGGCTGGGTGTAGACCGCCGCATGCGACAGCGCCCGCGCCCAGGCCGAGGTCAGCAGCGGATTGGTGAACGGCACGCCGTACTGGAAGCTGTGCAAGGCGCCCGGCACCCGCCGGCCCGGCATCTGGGCGTGATCGTGGTAGCGGCGCAGGCGCCGGGCATAGGCGCTTTGCGGCGCCACCCGCTGCGGGGGCTCGGAACGCGGCTGCACCGGCGCGCCGGGCATGGCGACATAGCTGCCGGAGCCGACCCGCGCCTGCATGAAGCCTTCGGCGCGCAGTTGCTCGTACGCGGCCAGCACCGTATTGCGCGACACCCCCAACTGCTGGGCCAGCAGGCGGGTCGGCGGAAAACGCAGCCCGGACGGCAGCCGCCCGGTCATCACCGCGTCCTTGAGCGAGCGGACCAATTGCCCGTGCAACGGTCCTCGGCCATCCAGCGGCAGGTACATTCGCGGCTCCGGATTGGCCCCCTCGGGCCGCCTGTGCCATCGATATTGCCAAGCCAATGGGCGAGTTGCGAGGGCCGGTCAGCGAGTTGGTCTAGGTCGGCACATGTGCACGACAACATGGGCGCAACGCATTCTGTGACGGCGGTAGCGCTCGCGAAGGAGCTTGGCCGATTGGCTCCTTCGAGGCCGGGATTATTGGCCCTCCAGATGACAGCCCGGGATGGCTAGCTTAGGAGCCAACGAACGTGGCGCCTGCCCGCCACGCCTCCCGGACGAGGGTCGCATGAACTTGCAACATCACCGGATTCATTTCGCCGAGCATCTCGATCTGTCGCAATCGGCCGCCCGGCCGACCCTGCACCTGGTCCGGGCCTCCGGACGCGCCGTTCAACTCGATCTGCCGCCCGGCTGGCTGTCGTTGTGGCTGCCCCTGCGCGGACCGCTGCGCCTGGAAGCCGCCGACAGCATGTGGGAACTCGAACCCGGCCACCTGCAGATCTGGCGCGACGGCCGCCTGCGCACCAGCGCGCGCCTGCCGTGCTGGTGGTTGTGCCTGTGCGGCCCGGACACCGCCTGGCGCGGTTATCTGCAGACCTCGGCCGACAACACCAGCGAGGAGTTGTTTCCCTGGGAAGGCCCGGCCCCGCGCGATGCGCAACGGCTGATGGTGCGGCTGGCGCGGCTGGCCGCGCAGCCGGCCGAGTTGGGGGCACTGAGCGCCAACGGCGACGCCTTGTTGCGGACCCTGTGCTCGTTGCTCATCGATCAACAGCGCGATCTGCAGACCCGCCTGCCGCGCTGCAGCGGACGCACCCAGCGCCGGCGCCAGCAGACCCTGCTGCGGCTGCTGCGCGTGCAGCATCTGATCCGGCGCCATCCGGAGATCCGCCTCGATCTCAACCGGCTCGCGCGCAGCGCCAATTACTCGCCGTGCCATCTGATCCGGATCTATCGCGAAGTATTCGACGAAACGCCGACCGAATTCGCCTCGCGCCTGCGTTCGGACCGCGCCTGGCGCATGGTCCGCGAGACCCGCATGCCGGTGTGCGAGATCACCGAGGCCCTGGGTTTCGAGAGCCAGAGCGCGTTCTGCCGCGCTTTCAAGAATTCGTTCGGCCTCACCGCCACCCAGGCACGGCGCCTCGACCGCCAGCTCACGCGCGCAGTCACCTGCGCCGCCTGAAACGCTCGACGCGGCGCACGCAAGCGATGCTGCGCCGCACCTCTCGCTACTCTTCGCTGCACTTCTCCAGAGACCTCCGCAATGACCCATGCCCACCGCTCCGCGCGATCGCTGCCGTTATGGACCCTGATCGGCGGCCTGATCGCAGCCACGCTCGACATCGCCTACGCCATCACCTACTGGGGCGTGACCGTCGGCGTGCCGCCGCAGCGCATCCTGCACAGCGTCGCCTCGGGCCTGATCGGGCGCGAGGCGGCCTTGGCCGGCGGCGTCCCGACCGCGGCGCTCGGCCTCACCCTGCATTATCTGATCGCCCTGATCATGGCCGCGATCTACGCCTATGCCGCGACCAAGCTGGACTGGATGCTGCGCCGGCCGTGGTTGTCGGCGACCTTGTACGGCCTGTGGCTGTTCGTGGCGATGAATTTCATCGTCGTGCCGCTGTCGCGCGCCGGTGGCGGCGGCATCCCGAAGGACGTGTTGTGGATCGTGCTCAGCATCCTGGTCCACGTCTGCTTCGTGGCCTGGCCGATCGCCTGGTGCGTGGGTCGCGCCCTGCGCCCGGGCGGAACCGCTCGTGGCCGCTGACACCGGGCGTCCGAGCCGCACGGCGCTGTCGATCGCCGCCGTCGCGTTGGCCGCGGCGAGCGGCGTGCTCGCCGCCGGCGGATTCACCGGGGCCGATCCGCGCGGCACCGCCCCAGCGGCGGCCGACACGCAGACGCTGCCCTTCCCGGTCGGCTATTCGCGCTGGACCCACATCAAGAGCGGCCTGATCAACTCCGGCCACGCCGCCTTTGCGCGCTTCGGCGGGCTGCATCACATCTACGCCAACGCCACCGCGCTCGACGGCTACCGCAGCGGACGCTTTGCCGACGGCTCGGTGCTGGTCTACGACTTGTTCGAAGCGCGCGACAACGGCGACGCCACCATCGACCAGGGACCGCGCCGGCACATCGACGTGATGGTCAAGGACAGCGCGCGCTTCGCCGCGACCGGCGGCTGGGGCTATGCCGAATTCGCCGCCGGCGAACGTCGCGACCGTCTGCGCCCCGCGCAGCGCGACGGCTGCGCCGCCTGTCACGCCAGCCAGAAGCAAAACGACCAGGTGTTCAGCCGCTGGCACGAGGACTCGTCGGCTGAGCCTGCGCCGGCTCAGCGGGACTGACGCCGGCGCGCTGGAATCGGGACGCATCGAAACCGGCTGCTGCGCGGTTCAATCCTGGCGATGCTCGCCATCTCGGTCCTGGCTTCGCCGCTATCTCTGCAGCCTGATCGTGGCTCCGACCATGACCATGACCATGACCATGACCATGACCATGACCATGGCTTTGGGTTTGGGTTTGGGTTTGGGTTTGGGTTTGGCTTTGGCTTTGGCTTTGGGTTTGGGTTTGGGTTTGGGTTTGGGTTTGGGTTCAGCCTTTGGCCGTTGCTGTGCGTCGTCTCGCACTAGCGAAGGCTAAAGAAGACCCGGAGGGCGGCCCGCAGGGATGCGGGCCGTTTTTCATCGGGACAGGGATGTCCCGTATTAAAAATCCCTGCGGATGCACCGCTCGTGCGGGCCTGTGATTCAAAACAAAGCAACTTCTTTGGTTACCTTTCTTTTGTTGCTTATGACAAAAAAAAGTAACCCGCCGCTTTAGTGGCGGAAGCTCTTAGCGTTTGATCTAGATATTGATCTTGCTTGAGCGAGACGCCGCAAGATTGCCACGACGCGGTCGCGGCTTGCGCCGCTCCTACCCTGGAGTTGCAGGCGGTAACGACACGAGGTTGAGGCGTCTTAGCCGCGGCTTCTAGGGTAGGAGCGACGCAAGTCGCGACATCGTCCTGACGGCCTCCGGCGCAGCCTTCAAGCAAGAGCAAAGCTTCCGTCCGCTGACGCGGCCGGGTTACTTTCTTTTGCTGGCCCAAAAGAAAGCTAACCAAAGAAAAGGGCTTTCCTTGACGAAGCTCCCCTGCGAGTACGCGGCCCGCGCCGGGATTTTCCGATAAGACGTCCCTGTCTTATCGGAAAACGCCGCACGTCCTGTGCGGCGCCCTCCGGGTCTACGGTTCACCGGCAAAGCAATTAAGAGCGGAAAGCGAAAGAGCGAGAGAGCAAATCAAAATCCCAGCACAGCCGCGCCGCCCCGCCATCGCGGCGGCGGACGCTGCCCGTGCCGCCAACTCAATGCCCGCCGTCGAGCGCCTTCAGTTCCGAGACCAGCGCGCTAGCCATCTCCGCGCCGTCGCCGTACAGCATGCGAGTGTTGTCGGCGTAGAACAGCGCGTTTTCGATGCCGGCGAAACCCGTGCCCTTGCCGCGCTTGATCACGATCGTGTTCCTGGAATTGACCACGTCGAGGATCGGCATGCCGTAGATCGGCGAGGCCGGGTCGGTCTTGGCGACCGGGTTGACCACGTCGTTGGCGCCGATCACCAGCGATACGTCGGTGTTGGCGAACTCGGGGTTGATGTCGTCCATGTCGGCGATCATGTCGTAGGGCACACCGGCTTCGGCGAGCAGCACGTTCATGTGGCCGGGCATGCGACCGGCGACCGGATGGATCGCGAACTTCACCTTGACCCCGCGCTCGATCAGCTTCTGGGTCAGTTCCCAGATCTTGTGCTGCGCCTGCGCCACCGCCAGGCCGTAGCCCGGCACGATCACCACGCGTTCGGCGAAGGCCATCATCGCGGCGACGTCGCCGGCTTCGATCGGCTTCTGGGTGCCGCTGATTTCCTGCGCCTGGCCGCCACCGCCGAAATTGGAGAACAGCACGCCGCTGATCGGGCGGTTCATCGCCTTGGCCATCAAACGCGTCAGCAGCATGCCGGCCGCGCCGACCATGGTGCCGGCGATGATCAACGCTTCGTTGCCGAGCACATAGCCCTCGAAGGCCACGGCCAGGCCGGTGAAGGCGTTGTACAGCGAGATCACCACCGGCATGTCGGCGCCGCCGATCGGCAGCGTCATCAGTACGCCGAGCAGCAAGGCCAACACGAAGAAGGCGATGATCACCGGCACGTTGAGGGTCATCACCGCGGCGATGCCGCAGACCACCATCGCCAACGCGATCAGGCCGTTGAAGATCTGCTGACCGGGGAACACCACGCGCTTGTCCAGGCGCCCGTCGAGCTTGGCCCAGGCGATCACCGAACCCGACAGCGATACCGCGCCGATCGCCGCGCCGACCACCGCCAGCACCAGGGCGATGTTCGGCGTCTGCATCTCGATCACACCGCGTTCGATCTGCGCGTGCAAAGGCTCGGCCGGCAGGCGCGCCGACAGGCGCAACAGTTCCACAGCGCCGATCGCCGCCGCCGAACCGCCGCCCATGCCGTTGTACAGCGCGACCATCTGCGGCATGTCGGTGATCGCGACCTTCTTGCCCGAGACCCAGGCCAGCGCCGTGCCGATGCCGACCGCCAGCAGGATCAGCCCCATGTTGTGCAGGTCGGGCTGGAAGAAGGTCGCCACGGTCGCGATGACCATGCCCGCGCCGGCCCAGCGGATGCCGCTGCGCGCGGTGACCGGCGAAGCCATGCGCTGCAGACCCAGCAGGAACAGGGTCGCGGCGACGAGGTAACTGCACTTGACCAAGATACCCAGCCAGATCATGCGTTTGCCTCCGCCGGGACTCGGGCATGGGGATTAGGGACTCGGCGTCCGAAGCCGAAATCCCGGGCGCTCTCGGCGCTGTTGCGAGTCCCGAGTCCCGAGTCCCGAGTCCCGCTCTCCAGCAGATATCCGTTCATGCGCCACCCGCCTTCTTGCTGGACTTGAACATCTCCAACATGCGTTCGGTCACCACGTAGCCGCCGGCGGCATTGCCGGCGCCGAGCAGCACGGCGACGAAGCCGATGGCTTTTTCCAGGGTGGTGTCGGCATGCCCCAGCACGATGATCGCGCCGATCAGGACGATGCCGTGGATGAAGTTGGAACCCGACATCAGCGGTGTGTGCAGAATTACCGGCACCCGCGAGATGATTACGTGGCCGGCGATACCCGCCAGCATGAAGATGTACAGCGCCACGAACCCGTCGCTCATCCGTTCTTTCCCCATGCGATGTCTGCCGCATCATAACCGGCCGTGAATGCGGCGCCAGCGTTGTCAACCGATCCGGTGCCGGGGCGTTGCCAGATTCCGTAAGCAATGCACATTCCGCCGCACGGGAATCCTCATGCCGACCCCGCCCGACCGCCGCGCCCGTCACCCGGCCGCAGCACACTAAGGAGCCGTCCAGGTGCTGCAACCGCCAGGCGCCCGTATGCTGGAGACCGTGAGCATCGATGCCGATCCGCGGGTCCAGGACATGCCGCCGCGGCCCGGGGACGGGCCGCCGGAGCCGGCCGTGCGCCTGCCGGCGACCATCGAGGCCTTCCTGGCCGGCCTGGGCACGCGCGCGTTCCGCTTCGCCGAGCTCGGCCTGCGCCACCGCGAGGACGCCCTCGACGCAGTCCAGGACGCGATGATGAAGATGCTGGCCTATCGCGAGCGCCCGGCCTCGGAATGGACCCCGCTGTTCTGGAGCATCCTGCGCAGCCGGATCGTCGACATCCAGCGCCGACGGACCTTCCGCCTGCGCTGGCTGGCGCCGGCCCCGCGCGAAGACGACGCGCCGCTGGACTGGGCCGACGACGGCCCCGACCCGCAGCGTACCCACGACGGCCGCGAAGCCTATGCGCGTCTGAGCGACGCGCTGGCCAAGCTGCCGCGCAGGCAACGCGAGGCTTTCAGCCTGCGGATCCTGGAAGAACTCGACGTCGCCACGACCGCGCGGGCGATGGGTTGCAGCGAAGGCGCGGTGAAAACCCATCTGTCGCGCGCGCGCGAAGCCCTGCAGCGGCAATTGGAGGAATGGCGATGACAACCCCGAACCAACAGCCCACGGCGGGCTCTCAGCTTCACCTTGCCGCGGACCGCGACCAGCGCTTCGACCAGGCCATGCGCGCCCTGCACGCACGCGCCGTCGAGCAGGTGACCCCGCAGACCCGCGCCCGCCTGCGCAGCATCCGCAGCGAAGCCGCGGCCGCACCGGTGCGCCGATCCGGCGTGCTCGGCTGGGCCCTGGCCAGCGGCGGCGTGGCCGCGTTTGCCCTCGTTCTGGGCCTGCAGTTCGTCGGAGGCAACGGCGGCGCACCCGCCGTGCCCGAATCGGCCCCGGCCGTGGCCAACGCCGCGGCGGCCGACGCGGTCTACGACCCCGACACCGCGGTCGCCGCGCTCGACGAGAATCCCGACCTTTACCTGTGGCTGGCGTCCAACGGCGACGCCCTGCCGAATCCCCAGGAGTAAGCGCCATGCGCCGCACCTTCCACCGCACCTTCACGAGTCGCCGCCTCGGCCTGATCCTCGCCGCCCTGGCCCTGTTTGCCGTCGCCCCGGCTTTCGCCGGCGACCCGCCGGCCCCCGGCCGCGCCAGCGCGCCGCTGCCGGCCTGGGAGCAACTCAGCCAGGCCCAGCGCGAACAGTTGATCGCCCCGATGCGCGATCGCTGGAACAACTCGCCCGACGAGCGCCAGCGCATGTTCGAGCACGCCCGCCGCTGGCAGCAGATGACCCCGGACGAGCGCCAGAACGCGCGCCGCGGCATGAAGCGCTGGGAGCATATGAGCCCGGAGGACCGCGGCCAGATGCGCGCCCTGTACGCCAAGATGCACGGCCTCGACGACGAAGGCCGGCGCGCCCTGATGGCGAAGTGGCGCGGCATGAGCCCGGAACAACGCCGCGCCTGGGTCCAGGCCAATCCGGCGCCGCCGAAGCCGGATCGGCCGCATCCGCCGCGTGATTGAGTGTGTGCAGCGCCGCTCGTGGCGGCGCCAGGGTGCGCGGTGGCGCTCTCGTGGTTGCGTCGCCTCCCCTGTAGGAGCGGCGTAAGCCGCGACCACGGGATGCGCAGACATCGCAGCGCTAACGTCACTGATCGAAGCCATGAGCTATCGCGGGGTAGGAGCCGCGCAAGCCGCGACCGCGCCGCCTCAACTTCGCTGCGTCACCGGCTGCCTCTGTAGGAGCGGCGTCCCACGGGATTTCCTTCGGGCATAAGCCGCGACCGCGCTGTGGCGGTTGCCGCGCTTCTTGCCGCAGAGCGGTGCAACATCTAAAGCTTCCGTCCGCTAACGCGGCCGGGTTACTTTCTTTTGCTGGCCCAAAAGTCCCACAGGGAGTTCCTTCGGTCAAAGCTAACCAAAGAGAGGCCTTCCTTGACGAAGCTCCCCTGCGAGTTCGGTGCGTCCGCCGGGATTTTTCGATAAGACGTCCCTGTCTTATCGAAAAACGGCGCACGTCCTGTGCGCCGCCCTACGGGTCTACGGTTGCATCGCAATTCGAAGCTTCGCCAAGCTCTCTTAACGGCGACGCGGTCGCTCTTGGGTAGGAGCGGCGCAAGCCGCGACCACGCAACCCCGATTGCCCGCGCCGACGGCCGCAGATTCGCGGTCGCGGCTTGCGCCGCTCCTACCCAGAAGCCGCACACCAGAGACCCGCAGCCGCAATCGTCGTTGCTGTTGTCGTTGCTATTGCTGTTGCTGTGCGTCGCTTCGCACTCGCGAAGGCAACCGAAGACCCGAAGGGCGGCGCGCACGGATGCGCGCCGTTTTTCATCGGGACAGGGATGTCCCGTATTAAAAATCCCTGCGGATGCATCGCTCGTGCAGGCCTGTGATTCAAAACAAAGCAACTTCTTTGGTTAGCTTTCTTTTTGTTGCTTTAGACAAAAGAAAGTAACCCGCCGCTTTAGCGGCGGAAGCTCTTAGCGTTTGATCTTGATCTTGCTTGAGAGAGGCGCCGCAAGACCGTCGTAGCGCGGTCGCGACTTGCGTCGCTCCTACCCCGGCGAAAGTGCACCGCTTCGAGGGGGTGACATCGGCCTTGCTACCTCTGCGCGTCCCGCGATCGCGGCTCACGCCGCTCCTACAAAGGAGCCGCAGCGAATGATGACGCCCTCGAAGGTTTTACGTCGCCGCAGCCGCCGGCCGTTCCGGCCACACGGTTTTCGCCAACAACTCGTCGTTCCAGTCGTAGGTCACCGCACCGTCGTTGACGAACAGGCTGACGAAATTGAATACGTTGCGGGCGTACATCTCGCTGGCATGGACCGCGCCGCTGCTGGCGAGGTTCAAGGGGCCGGCGATGGTGACGCCTTCGACGTCGATGGTCTCGCCCGGACGGGTGAGTTCGCAATTGCCGCCGGTTTCGGCAGCCAGGTCGACCAGCACGCTGCCCGGTTTCATGCCGGCGATCATCGCCGCGGTCACGATCTTCGGCGCCGGGCGTCCCGGCACGGCGGCGGTGCAGACGATCACGTCGATGTTCTTGAGATGCTCGCCGAGCCGGCGCTGTTGTTCGGCGCGTTCCTCCTCGGTGAGCTGGCGCGCATAGCCGCCTTCGCCCGCGGCGTTGACGCCGAGATCGAGGAACTTGCCGCCGAGCGATTCGATCTGTTCGCGCGTTTCCGGGCGCACGTCGAAGCCCTCGACCTGGGCGCCCAGGCGCTTGGCCGTGGCGATCGCCTGCAGACCGGCGACGCCGGCACCGACGATCAACACCTTCGAGGGGCGGATCGTGCCGGCCGCAGTAGTCAGCATCGGGAAGAAGCGCGGTGCCAGCTGGCCGGCGATCAGCACCGCCTTGTAGCCGGCCATGCCGGCCTGCGAGCTCAGCACGTCCATGGCCTGGGCGCGGGTGGTGCGCGGCAGGCGTTCGAGCGGGAAGGCTTGCAGGCGGTGGGCGACGATGGCCTCGCCGCGGGCGGCGTCGGCCTGCGGCGCCAACAGGCCGACCAGGGCGGCGCCTTCGCGCAAGGCGCTCAGCCGGGCCGGATCGGGCGATTGCACGCACAACACGACGTCCGCCTGGCCCAGGGCCGCGGCGGCATCGTCGGCCAGTTCCGCCCCGGCCTGGACATAGGCCTCGTCGGTAAAGCTGGCGGCACGTCCGGCGCCGCGCTGGATGCGCACGCGCGCACCTCGAGCGACCAGTTTCTTGCAGGTTTCCGGCGTCAGCGCCACGCGCTTCTCGCCAACCGCCGTCTCGCTCGCAACGCCAATCGTGATGCCCGACATGCTTCGCTCCGTGCCCCGTTCGCCGCATCGTAGCGGAATGACCGGCGGCCGTGCGATCTCGATGACCCGGCAACACGACCCAATGCCCGGATCGAACGCCCGGATCGAATGTGCTCGGCGAACCAGATATGCGAAACCCGCCTTGCGGCGGGTCGGGGTCGAGACGACGCGGCGGCTGACCGGCGCCGCGGCCGGGCTCAGATCACCCGGTCCAGATGCCGGCGCACCTGGCGCATGGCTTCGTCGAACGCGGTGCGCTCGGCGCCGACCACGAGACGGCCGGCCGAGGCCAGCGTCGCCAACTCTTCGGCCGAGGCGACCAGCGCGCGTACGCCGCGGCGGTTGACCAGCAGGAAGCGCGAGGTCAGCGGACTGCTCCAGGCGACCTTGACCGCGATGGTCTCGCCCTGGGTGTTGGTCAGCCGCAACCAGTCGCCGGGTTCGAGCTGGCGCATGCGTTCGGCCAGCAAGGGATCGTGATTGGCCGAGGTGCTGCCGGCAGCGAGATAAAGCCGGCGTTCCTCGGCGACGTCTTCCTCGACCTCGGCCGAGCTCGGCAAGGGATGCTCGGCGCGTTCGTTGTCCGGTGTGACCAGGGCGCGCACCAGGCCGGCCATGCCGTGCTGGGCGGCGCTGTCGTCGAGGCCGGAACTCGCCAGGCACTGCACGATGATCGGCTGCAGGGCGAGCAATTGGTCGGCCAGTTCGCGGCCGCGGTTCTCGGCGGCGAGGCGATCGGCCATGACCAAGGCATCGCCGAGCGCCAGCGCCTGCGCGCGGCGCTTGGGATCTTCGTTCTCGCGCAACAGCACCTGGACCATGTGGTGGCGCCAGGGCGTGGCGAGGAAATCGGCGACCGCCTGGGTCAGGCGCGCTTCGCCGATGCGCTCGCGCACCGCCGCATCGGCCTGGCCGCGCGCCGCGCCGAGGCGCTCGCGGCCGTAAGTGGCCTTGGCCGCGCGCTGTTCCTGCAATTCGATGCGGCGCCGGTGCTGCGCCAGCAAGGCGTCGAGTTCGGCATGGGCCAACTCGAACACCGCGAGGTCTTCGTTGTAGTCGGAAACGATGCGCTGCGAAATCGACGAGGCGCGTTCGAGCAGATCGCGGTCCTGCGGCGTCTCGCCGTCGTTGCCTTCGCAGGCTTCGGTGATCGCATCAAGCAGGCGCCGCGCCGGGTGTTCGCGTTTGACGAACACTTCGTTGTCGGTCAGCGCGACCTTGACATAGGGCATGACCAGACGCGCATAGACGCGGCGTGCGCGGTCCTGCAGGGCGTGGTTGCGGAACAGCGAGTCGAACAACAGCGCGACCAGGTCGATCGCGTCGTCTTCCTCGGCGCTGAAGCAAGTCTGGTCCGGATTGAAACCGAGCCGCCGCGCGCCGTCGTAGAGCTGGTCGCGGATGGTCTCGCCCAGGCGCCCGGACACCGCCAGCGCGCGGGCATAGGCGTCCGGCGGCTCGGGCTGCAGCAGCGAGGCCATGCCGACGACTTCGTCGACCCGCAGCTCGCGCCGCGGCGCCATCGAGCGCTGCGGCATGTGCGCGGGCGGCAGCCCGCCGGACTTGACCAGGCCTTCGCGCCAGGCGTGCAGTTGCGAGCGCAGTTCGGCCAGTTCGCTCGCCATCGCCGCGACGTCGGCCTGCGAGACCGGTTGCGACGGGTCCTGGCCGCCGTAGTTCGGCGCGCGCGCTCCGCCCGGATGGCCGGCATGAGCGGCATGGCTTTCGCCGCCATAGCCGCCCATCGCGGCGTTGTAATCGTGCATAGGCGTCGAAGACTCGCGATGAGGCACGGTGTCGAATACGTCGTCGAGCGTGTTGCGCTCGCGCCGTTCTTCGGCCGCGCGTACCGGCGCGCCGGGCGCGCCCAGACCGACGCCGTAACCCGCGGTCGCCAGCAAGTTATTGACCCGGCCGTAGAGATCGCCGAGCAGCCGCGCGAGTTCGTGTTCGTACTCGCGGAACAGGCGGACTCGCAGGCTTTCGGTGACCTGGGTTTCGGCGTAGACCGAGATGAAGGCCTTGACCAGCCGGTAAGGGCCGAAGGGATTGATGCCGGTCGGCGTGCCGATCGAGGCCGACAGCATCTTGAGCCGGCCCTGGACCATCTCCAGCGGGCGCAGATAACGCTGTTCCAGCGATTCGGTCAGGCGTTCGCCGTCGAGGTCGAAAGCCAGTTGCTGCTCGCCGACCAGTTGCAGCGGCGAACCGCCGAGCCCGCCGACCGCCGAGGCCGGCGCGCGGAAAGCCTCGAAACCGAGCCCGACCTGCTGCCGAAACGCCATGACATGACTGGCCTGCTGCTGGCGCAGGACCCACAATGCGGCCTGGTCTTCGTATTGGTGGTTGCGGCCGTCGCCTTTCAGCGACTCGGCCTTCAGGGCTTCTTCGATCGGCGCGTACAGGGTGCCCGGCAGCCCCCCGAGTTGCTCGAGCGTCTGTCGTTTGATTTCTTCGAGCACGCGCGACGGGTCGGTGCGCGTGGTCTGAGCGACGCCGTGCAAATGACCGGACACTAACGAAGTTCCCCTGGATGCTTGACGCAGGCGCGTCGGTTTCCGACTGCCTCTGCAGGATAGTGCCAAGATGCGTCCATTAATGCTTCGCCGTTCATTTTTGTGACAGGAGTCAATTTGTCTTCCATGCAACCCAATGATCTCGACTTGCTGCGCGCGCTCGATAGCCGACGTTCGGTACCGGCGAAGCAACTTTCCGCCCCTGGACCGGACGAATCGACGCTACAGCGTATGTTGCAGTCCGCCGTCCGCGTGCCCGACCACGGCAAGCGCGTGCCCTTCCGCTTCCTGGTCCTGCGCGGCGACGGCCGCCACGTGCTCGGCGAACGCGTCGCCGCGCGCGGCATCGAACTGTTTCCCGAGGCCGGCGCCAGCGCCGTAGAGAAAGATCGCACACGCTTTTCTCACGCGCCGATAATCGTCGCGGTGATCGCCCGCCTGGGGCCGGATGAAAAGATCCCCGAGTTCGAGCGCACCCTCACCGCCGGCTGTGTCTGCTTCGCCCTGCTGCAGGCGGCGCAGGCCTTCGGCTTCGGCGCGGTCTGGCTGACCGGCTGGCCGGCTTACGACGAGCAGGTCAAGCACTGGCTGGGCCTGGCTGCCGAGGAACGCATCACCGGTTTCATCCATATCGGCACGCCCAAGCTCGACGCGCCCGAGCGCGACCGCCCGAATCCGGCCGATCTGACCCAGATCTGGTCGCCGGCCTGAGCGGCCGCGTGTTTGAATGACGCCATGACTACCGCGCCGCGCACTCCGCTTTATCTGGTCGACGCCAGCCTCTACGTCTTTCGCGCCTGGCATTCGATCCCGGACGAGTTCCAGGACGCCGAAGGCTGGCCGACCAATGCCGTCCACGGCTTCGCCCGCTTCCTGCTCGAGCTGATCGAACGCGAGCGCCCGCGCCACATCGCGATCGCCTTCGACGAAGCCCTGGATTCGTGCTTCCGCAATGCCCTGTACCCGGCCTACAAGGCCAACCGCGATCCCGCGCCGGAAGCGCTGCGCCGCCAGTTCGGCCACTGCAAGGCCTTGTGCAGCGCGCTCGGCCTGTCGGTGCTGGCCCATGTCGAATACGAAGCCGACGACTTGATCGGCAGCGCGCTCGCGACCATGCGCGCACACGGCTACCGCGGCGTGATCGTCTCGGCCGACAAGGACTTGTCGCAGTTGCTCGACGGCCACGACGAGCAGTGGGACTTCGCCCGCGGCCAGCGCTGGACCGCCGAAGGCGTGCCGGCGCGGCACGGCGTGCTCGCGCGCCAGATCGCCGACTACCTGGCCCTGACCGGCGATGCGGTCGACAACATCCCCGGCGTGCCCGGCATCGGCGCCAAGACGGCCGCGGCCCTGCTCGGCCATTTCGACACCCTCGATGCCTTGCTTGCGCGGGTCGAGGAAGTGCCGTTCCTGCGTGTGCGCGGCGCCGCCAGCGCGGCCGCGCGGCTACGCGAACACCGCGCCCAGGCCCTGCTGTGCCGGCAACTGACCACGATCGCGATCGACGCCCCACTCGGCGACAGCAGCGGCCACTTCGTGCGCGGTCAGGCCGACGCCAGTGGCCTGCTGGAACTGTGCGACCGCCTGCGTTTCGGGCCGATGACCCGCCGCCGTCTGCACGAAGCGGTCGGACTCGACTTCGCGACGTCACAGGTTCCGTCGTAGCATCCTTCTCTTGCAACAAGACTGCGATGCGATGACGCGAGGAACGCAATGACGCCAGCCGACCACGGACACTCCGACCGACACGCCCACGGGCACGACGCCGAACGCGTCGAAACCCTGTACGACGGCCAATGGCTGCGCATGATGCGCCGCGGCCACTGGGAGTACGCCGAACGCACCCACGGCAAGGGCATGGCGGTGATCATCGTCGCAGTGACGCCGGAGGACCGGATCCTGTTCGTCGAGCAGTACCGCGTCCCGCTGGCCGCGCGCACCATCGAAATGCCGGCCGGCCTGGTCGGCGACGACCATGCCCACGACACCCTCGAATCGGCCGCGAGCCGCGAGTTGGTCGAGGAAACCGGCTGGGAACCGGCCCGCGTCGAAGTGCTGCTGACCGGCCCGACCTCGGCCGGCATGAGCAGCGAACGCATCGCCTTCGTCCGCGCCACCGGTTTGCGCAAAGTCGGCGACGGCGGCGGCGTCGATGGCGAAGACATCCTCGTCCACGAAGTCCCGCGTGCCGATGCCCCGGCCTGGCTGATGCGCAAACAGGCCGAAGGCTTCGAGCTCGACCTGAAGCTCTGGGCCGGCCTGTGGATGATCGAACGCAACCCGGACGGCAGCGCCGCCTGAGCGAAGGGTTCGTCTGACGAGGCCTCGGCGTCGTAACGACGGCGACAGCATGGCAATTGCCGTGTCCTTTGCCGTTGCCGTTGCCGTTGCCGTTGCCGTTGCCCAGATTTTGATCTGCGCTTTGCCGGTCAATAGCTGACCCGCAGGGCGGCCCGCAAGGATGCGGGCCGTGCGCAAGCAGGCCATGGATGGCCTGTCTGGAGCATCCCTGCGTCGGCATCGCTCGTGCGGGCTTGTGCCCTTGCAAGGAAGGCCTTTTCTTTGGTTAGCTTTCTTTTGGGCCAGCAAAAGAAAGTAACCCGGCCGCGTCAGCGGACGGAAGCTCTGCTCTTGCCGTGAGCTTCGCCGCCCTGCGTTGCTCTTGCCGTGAGCTTCGCCGCCCTGCGTTAAGAAACGAGGCGGCGGGCGACGACACGGTCGCGACTTGCGTCGCTCCTACCCTGAAGCCACGCCATCAGCGTGTCGCTACGAATCCGTCCCTGTAGGAGCGACGTAAATCGCGACCACAGGACGCGTAGAGTCCGCAACGTCTTCGTCATCGACCAAAGGAGTGCATCGTCGCAGGGTAGGAGCGGCGCAAGCCGCGACCGCGTTGCTTCGGTCTCGCGGTGGTTCGCTCAAGCAAAATCAGGATCCAGATCAAACGCCAAAAGCTTCCGCCACTAAAGCGGCGGGTTACTTTCTTTTGTCTAAAGCAACAAAAGAAAGCTAACCAAAGAAGTTGCTTTGTTTTGAATCACAGGCCCGTTCGCTCGGAGCCGACGCAGGGATCTACATACGGGACATCCCTGTCCCGATGAAAAACGGCCCGCATCCCTGCGGGCCGCCCTCCGAGTCTTCTACTGCCTTCGCTAGTGCCAGGCTGCGCACAGCAACAGCAACAGCAACAGCAACAGCAACAGCAACAGCAACTGCAACTGCAACAGCTATGGCAGGACGGCCATGCGGCAACGCAGCTACCGCGCCCCGCGGTCGCGGCTTGCACCGCTCCTACCCTGCGGCAGAGCGCCGCTTCGATGCACTACATCTACGTTGCCAGTCCTGCACGTCCCTTGGTCGCGGCTCACGCCGCTCCTACAAAATCCTGTGCGAACGCAGCACTCAGCAGAACCGCATCAAGCAAACCGATCCGTCGCCTGCACCAAGGCATCCACATTCTCGTCCTCGAATGCCGAATGACCCGACGCCGGGGTGATCGTCAGCTCGGCCTTCGGCCAGGCCTTCTTGAGTTCCCAGGCGTTCTGCACCGGGCAGACCACGTCGTAACGGCCGTGCACGATCATGCCCGGGATGTCGGCGATCTTGTGCGCGTCGCGCAGCAGTTGGTCTTCGACTTCGAAGAAGCCGCCGTTGACGAAGTAGTGGTTCTCGATGCGGGCGAACGCGAGCGCGAACTTCGCGTCTTCGTGGCCGCTGACGAAGTCGTCGTCGACATGCAGGAAGCTGGTCGCGCCTTCCCACACGCTCCAGGCGCGCGCGGCGTCGAGGCGGGTCTTCTCGTCCTCGCTGGTCAGACGGCGATGGAACGCGCTGATCAGGTCGTGGCGTTCGACCGACGGAATCGCGTTGACGTAGTGCTCCCACGCATCCGGGAACAGGCGCGAGGCGCCTTCCTGGTAGAACCATTCCAGCTCCCAACGGCGCAGCATGAAGATGCCGCGCAGAACCAGCTCGGTCACGCGCTGCGGATGGGTTTCGGCATAGGCCAGCGCCAGGGTCGAGCCCCAGGAGCCGCCGAACACCTGCCAACGATCGATGCCGAGCTTGGCGCGCAGCTTTTCGATGTCGGCGACGAGTTCCCAGGTGCCGTTGTCGACGAGGTCGGCATGCGGGGTCGAACGGCCGCTGCCGCGCTGATCGAACAACACGATGCGGTACTTGGCCGGGTCGTGGAAGCGCCGCATCTTCGGGCTGCAACCGGCGCCGGGGCCGCCGTGCAGCAACACCACCGGCTTGCCGTCGGGGTTGCCGCACTGTTCGTAGTACAGGGTGTGGCGGTCGTCGACCTGGATCGTGCCGGTGTCGAAGGGTTCGATCTCGGGATAGAGCGTGCGCATCGCAGGCCTCGCATTCGGGATGCGGGAAGTCTAACGGGAGCCGGCCGCGATGGCGTGACCGGATCGGGCGTCGGCGACGCGGGTCTCAGGCGCCGGGCTTGCGCGCCAGACTGACGCGGTCGCGGTCTTCCAGGTCGCGTTCGGTAACCGCATCGACCAGGCCGGCCGCGCTCAACAAGGCGCGCACCGCAGCGCCCTGCTCCCAGCCGTGTTCGATCAGCAACCAGCCGCCCGGCTGCAAATGCATGGGCGCATCGCAGGCGATGACGCGGATCGCATCGAGCCCGTCGGCGCCCGAAGCCAGCGCGCTGCGCGGTTCGTGCCGCAGGTCGCCCTGCTGCAAGTGGATGTCGTCGTCCTCGATATACGGCGGGTTGCTCGCGATCAGGTCGAAACGCTCGCCGGCCAACGGCGCGAACCAGTCGCCATGGCGGAACTCGACATTGCCCAGCTGCAGCGAGGCGGCATTCGCGCGCGCGACCTCGAGCGCATCCATACTGAAGTCGACCGCGACCACCCGCGCGCGCGGCCGCTCGAAGGCCAGCGCCAGCGCGATCGCGCCACTGCCGGTGCCGAGGTCGGCGACCGCGAGGTCGCAGTCTTCGGGCAACCGGGCCAAGGCCAGTTCGACCAGGCGTTCGGTCTCCGGGCGCGGGATCAGCGTCGCCGGCGTCACCGCCAGGTCGAAACGCCAGAAGCCCCGCTGCCCGAGCAGATAAGCCACCGGTTCGCCGGCGACGCGACGCGCGACCAGGCGGCGGTAACGTTGGGCAACCTCCGCGTCCATCACGTGGTCGTCGTGAGCGAACAGCCAACTGCGCGGCCGCTCCAGCGCATGCGCTAGCAGCAGCTCGGCTTCGCCGCGGCCGATCAGCGCCCGTGCCGAACACAGCGCGGCGTCGATACGCTCGGCGCCGATGTCGTGATGGGGGTCGCTGGGGGAATTCATCGCGGCATCGTACGCGAGGCGATTGCGGATGCGCGCATTCGGATTCGCCAAGCAGGTCACACCGGGCAGCTCGCAATGGCCGAATCGCCCTCCTTGGCGATACCTCGATCACGCGCCGCATGCTGAAAGCACACTTTATTCACGCTGGTTGCTCGCACCGGTTGTTCACACCGCTTCTGCGCCAGTTATTCGCACTGGATCTGCGGCCCGATGGCGCCGCCTTCGCGCGAAAGCCTGTTGCGGCGCAGCGCGTCTGGACGACGCGATGCACGATGCATCCCGGTTTTGCCATCCGCAGGCGTCGTGCGCAGCGCCTTGATTGAATGGGAAAAACTCTTGGCCAGGCCGCGTTTAAACGTTTTTACCCTTATTTAAATCGATCCAAATATTGACATGCCGATTTTACCGCTCCCAATGTGGCCGCGTCGCCGCCATCGGCGACAGGGAGCGCGTCATGGCGGTAGCAGCGCAATCGCTCGCCATCGCAAACCGCGCGCATCGATGCCATCGCGTCACACCGTGACGTTCATTGCAGGGGATCGTTTCATGCCGAAGTCGAACCAGCACCTACCGACCCGTCTCCACTCCACCGGCGCCACGGCCCGAACCGTCTCGCGCGTATTGCCGGCCTTGATCGCCCTGGCCTTGGTCGCCGTCGCGCCGACCGCGGCCGCGGCCGAGTCGGCGATCTTCGGCGGTGGTCCGTTCTATTCCGGCGGCCAGACCGTGATCAACGACCTGCGCAATTCCGGCTTCACCACGGTGTTCCTGTGGAGCGTCCACATCGAGGCCAACGGCGACCCGGCTTCACCACGGTGTTCCTGTGGAGCGTCCACATCGAGGCCAACGGCGACCTGGTCTACAACGACATCCCGATCGTCAAGAACGGCGCGTATACGGGCGCCGATGCCGATTGGCCGGCACGGCTGGCTTCGTTGAAGACCGCACCGACCTCGGTCAAGCGGGTGGAAGTCTCGATCGGCGCCTGGGGCGTGCCCGACTTCGAACGCATGGCCAACCTGGCCAACGGCACCGCTGCCGGCTGCGGCACCACCATCGTCTGCGGCACCGGCAGCACCAGCATCCTTTACCGCAATTTCCAGGCGCTCAAGAACGCCAGCGGCGCAGACGCCGTCAACTTCGACGACGAAAGCCATTACAACGTCGCCGACACCACCAAGTTCGGCCAGATGCTGGTCGGGCTCGGCTACAAGATCACTTTCGCGCCGTACACCAACACGAGCTTTTGGAGAGGGGTCAAGGACAACCTCGGCGCCTCGGTCGACCGCATCTACCTGCAGGTCTACGACGGCGGCGCCGGCAACGACCCGGCGAGCTGGAACACGGCGATGGGCATGACCGTGATGCCGGGCTTGTGGACCAAGCACGGCACCGGCTGCACGTCCGGCGACAGCCCCGCGCAGGTGCAGACCCGCATGGCCGGCTGGAAGACCAGCGCCGGCATCAGCGGCGGCTTCCTGTGGCTGTACGACGACATCCAGAAATGCTGGGCGCAGGGCACCACCGCGCAATACGCCGCCGCCATCAACAACGCCGTCAGCGGCAATACCGCACCAGTGGCGAACTTCGGCGTCAGCATCAGCGGCCTGACCGCGAACTTCAGCGATTCCTCGACCGACAGCGACGGCAGCATCGCCTCGCGCAGCTGGAATTTCGGCGACGGCTCCACGTCGACCGCGACCAACCCGAGCCACGCCTACGCCAGCGCCGGCAATTACACCGTCAGCCTGACCGTGACCGACAACGGCGGCGCGACCCACACCAAGACCCAGACCGTCTCGGTCGGGAGCGGCAACGTCAACCTCGCCCTCAACAAACCGGCCACCGGTTCGACCGCCTGCAACAGCAACGAAGGCCCGGCCAAGGCCGTCAACGGCAGCACCTCCGGCGGCAACACCGACAAGTTCTGTTCGCTGGCGTCGTCCTCGTGGCTGCAGGTCGACCTGGGATCGGCGCAGACCGTCAGCAGCTTCGTGGTCAAGCATGCCGGCGCAGGCGGCGAATCGACGTCCTGGAACACCAAGGCCTTCACCATCCAGACCTCGACCAATGCCAGTACCTGGAGCACTCCGGTCACGGTGAGCGCCAACACCGCCAGCACCTCGACCCATTCGATCAGCGCCACCTCGGCCCGCTACATCAAGCTCAACATCAGCACCCCGACCCAGAACGGCGACCCGGCAACGCGGATTTATGAGTTCGAGGTGCGATGAGGTTGGGCATTAGCGCCGGCAAGCGGCCGGCATGGCGGTTAGCTACGGTGGCACGGTAGTTTCCCGGGCAAACGGCGGTCTCTAAGCTCAAGTGCAACACCTGAGGTGAGACGTCGTGAATGGGAAGAAACTACAGTCAGCTGAGCGCTGAAGAACGCGGCGCGATCATGTCGTTGGTGGCCCAAGGTACCGGTATACGA
>NZ_JBQJIN010000015.1:0-131711 GCF_052078695.1 Lysobacter sp. CA196
AAAGAAAAGGCCTTCCTTGCAAGGGCACAAGCCCGCACGATCGATGCATACGCAGGGATGCTCCAGACAGGCCATCCATGGCCTGCTTGCGCACGGCCCGCATCCATGCGGGCCGCCCTACGGGTCTTCATTTGACCGGCAAAGCTACAAAGCAAAGCGGATCAAAATCTCGGCAACGGCAACGGCAACGGCAACGGCAACGGCAACGGCAACGGCAACGGCAACGGCAACGGCAACGGCGTCGCGGTTGAGGCATAGCTGACCATCGCGACCGACGACGGCCGCGGAACGTACGTTGTCGCGGCTCGCGCCGCTCCACCCAGGAGGCCGGGATTGCAGGAAGCAACGACGCGAGATCGAGGCGGCGCGGTCGCGGCTTACGCCGCTCGTACAGGGGCGGGAGCGATACAGAAGCGCCGATGCGAATCGGCCGATGCGAATCAGCCAACGCGCATCAGTCAACGCGGATCAACCTCGAACCGCGGCGATCAAAGCGCAAACTGCAGATACCGCCCCTTGGAAGTCTGCGAATTGCGCAAGTCGATCCGCGCCTGCAACCCCTCGAGCCGCTGCGTGCGCGGCAACAGATATGCGTGCTGGAAGCGGAACGGTCGGCCGGGCAGGGCGATGATCGATTTGTATTGGGCGTCGTAACCGCTGCCGCAAGTATTCGGCAGTTTGGCGCCGCTCAGCCGCGGCAAGCCGATCGGGTTGGCGTCCCATAGCCGGCCCTGTGCGTCGGACACTTGGCCCTTGCACAGGTCGAGGCTTTTGGCCTGGGTGCCGGAATCGGCGATCACTTCGAACTGCAGCAGCAATACGCCGGCGTCCTTGCGCAAGGGGCCGCCGATGCGCAGGTCGCGCGGGGCCAGGGCTTCGGCCGAGACCAGGCGCCAGCGCGCGCCTTCGTACTGCCCCCATTCGCCCTTGGGCACGTCGATGGCATGCGAGGGGTGACGGTTCTGGTAGGCCTGCAAGGCCTCGCGGTAGGGCGCATAGAGCGCCCAGGCGCCGAACACCAGGGTGCCGAGCAGCCACAGGGCATTGCGCCGCCACCAACTTGTCGGGGCCGGGGGGCGGGTCGCATCGAGGTGTTCGGGCGTCGTCGGCGTGACATTCATGGGCGCAGGTCCAGTACCGGCTTGGCTTCGGCCATCAGCTTGCGCGCGCGCGCCGCGTCGATGCCGAGGTCGACGTCGACCAGGCTGTCGCCGCCGCGCGGCAGGCCATTGCCCCAGTAGAACTGCAGATGCGCGCCCTGCAGACGGTCGGCCGGCACTTCGAAGAACCAGACGCCGCTTTCCGGCAGGCCCGGCGCGATTGCGCGTTCGCGCAGGTTGAGGCCCTTGAGCTTCGGCCGGTCCTGGCTTGAAGCGACATAGGTCAGGCCGTCGCGGGTGAGCAGTTGCGCGCCGACGTAGCCGCCTTGGTCGCGCGCTTCGACTTTGGCGACCACCGACAGCCACACCCCGGGGGTGCGCAGCAGATAGTCCTCGGGATGGCTGTAGTCGCCCTTGAGCAGGTAGGCGTGCGCGGCCTTGAAACCGGTGACGTCGACGGCGAAGTTGCGGCCTTCGACCCGGCCCAGGCCTTGCGTGTGCTGGACCAAGGGCGTGTCGCGCTGTTCGTAGCTGGATTCGCCCTTGCGCAGGGCGACCACCGCGATCAAGGCCAGGACGATCCACAGGGCGTCGCGCCAGCGCCAGCGCGGCAAACGCCAGGCGGCGCGGACCGAGGCCGGCGCGCTCACGGCGCCACCGCCCGGTCGCGCAGGTCCTGCACGGCCATCGCGTACTTGGCGGCGGGCTTGCCCTGGACCCAGGCGCCTTCGTCGTTGAGATAAGCCTTGGCCTTGTAGGCGCGGGCGAACACGCCGAAGGTCGCCTGCGGCGTATGGACGTAGTTTTTCGGCAAGGTCCAGACCAGGTCGATGCGTTGCTTGAGGCGCGGATGCAGGTCGCCGGCGACGGAGTGGTCGTCGGACCGCATCAGCAGGTCGGACTGGATCGGTTCGCGCTTGCTCGACACCAGGATCAGGTCCTGCTGCGGATAGCCGAACGCGCTGAAGCTGCGCAGCGTTCGGTTTTCGACTTCCACCTGCAGCACCAGGTAGGTCTTCGGGTTGTAGGCGTCGATGCGGCCGCCGGGCTTGTAGCGCGCGACCCAGGCCCGCAACGGCGTCACCGCAAGCGCGCCGCCCTGGTAGCGGTGGCCGGCCTTGTACTCCGGCAGCGGTTTGCTCTTGGCCTGGCCGAAGCCGCCGAGCACGGCGGTGGCGACGACGGCGACCAGCGCCAACGCCGCAGCGCCCTGCCACCAGGGGTTGCGTGCCGTCTGGACCAGTTCGTCCTTGTTCGCCATGCCGCTGTCTGCCGATCGAGTGGCCGCACCCTATCACAGCGTGAAGGCCGCGCCTCGCGCGGATTCGCAATCGGCGATGCGGTCGATGCGCGACGGCGCGCCGCGGCGATTCGAGCCGGCTCGTCTCAGGCGGGCTCGTCGGGAATCAGCGCGCTTTCGAGGCGGGCGATGCAGTCCTTGAGCCAGAGCTTGCGCTTCTTCAGGCGCTTGACCGTGAGCTCGTCGGCCTGCGGGTCCAGGCCCAGGCGGTCGATGGCCGCGTTCAGATCGCGATGTTCCAGGCGCAGCTCGGCGAGCTGGCGGGCGGTCTCGGCGGGATCGGCGCTTCCGGTCATGCGCAGCAGCTTAACGCGCCGCCGTGACCGACGTCATCGGTCCCCGCGATCGGCGCGCGGGCGGTGTTCACCGACCCGTAGCGTAGAATTGGCGCCCTCATGAGCATCGTCCTGCCCCTCGCCGAACCGACCCGTCCCGCCCGCGCCGAGGCCCGCCGCGGCAGCGACGGCGAACGCCTCGCCACCCGCCTGCGCCATCAGGTCGGCCGGGCGATCGCCGATTTCGGCATGATCGAAGAGGGCGACAAGGTCATGGTCTGCCTGTCCGGCGGCAAGGACAGCTACACCCTGCTCGATATTTTCTTGCAGCTGCAGAAGAAGGCGCCGGTCAAATTCGAGCTGGTCGCGGTGAACCTGGACCAGAAGCAGCCGGACTTTCCCGAGCACGTGCTGCCGGCCTACCTCGAGTCGATCGGGGTGCCCTACAAGATCCTCGAGCAGGACACTTATTCGGTGGTGACCCGGGTCGTGCCCGAGGGCAAGACCATGTGTTCGCTGTGCTCGCGCCTGCGCCGCGGCGCGCTGTACACCTATGCCGAGGAGCAGGGCTTCACCAAGATCGCCCTGGGCCACCACCGCGACGACCTGGTGGCGACCTTCTTCCTCAACCTGTTCTTCCACGCCAAGCTCAGCGGCATGCCGCCCAAGCTGCTGTCCGACGACGGCAAGCACGTGGTGATCCGGCCGCTGGCCTACGTGCGCGAGGACGACATCGTCGATTACGCCGCGATCAAGGGCTTCCCGATCATTCCGTGCAACCTGTGCGGCTCGCAGGAGAACCTGCAGCGCAAGCAGGTCAAGCGGATGATGGACGCCTGGGAGCGCGAGACGCCCGGCCGCATCGAGACCATCTCGCGCGCGCTCGGCGACATCCGCCCGTCGCAGTTGAGCGATCCGAAGCTCTTCGATTTTCTCGGCTTGGGCCACGCCAGCGGCATGCCGGCGACGGATGCGCCGGTGTGGCTGGACGAAGCGTCGGCCGACGCGAACCAAGCGCAGGCTGGATGAGGCGCCGTTCCGCCGCCCGTCATTCCCGCGCAGGCAGGAATCCAGAGACTTCAAACGTTCTCGCACGAAAGGCACTGGATTCCTGCCTGCGCGGGAATGACGAGCAAGAGCGGCGCCAAGCCACCGATTCCCCTTTCCTCTCCTTTCCGGCTGCCTAGATGTTCTTTCGCAATCTGACCTTCTTCCGTTTTCCCACCACCCACAAGCTCGACGAACTCGACAAAGGCCTGGAAGAGTGCCGGCTCAAGCCGGTCGGCCCGCTCGAACTGTCCTCGCGCGGTTTCATCTCGCCGTTCGGCCGCGACGCCGAGGACGCGATGATGAGCAACCGCATCGGCGACGCGATCTGGCTGACCTCCGGCGGCGAAGACCGGCTGCTGCCGGGGTCGGTGATCAACGACATGCTGGCCAAGAAGCTGGCCGAGATCGAGCAGAAGGAAGGCCGCAAACCCGGCGGCCGCACCCGCAAGCGCCTCAAGGACGAGCTGATCGTCGATCTGATGCCGCGCGCCTTCATCAAGCCCAGTCGCACCGACGCGATGATCGATCTCGAGCATGGCCTGGTCATCGTCGACACCTCCAGCCGCAAGAGCGGCGAGAATGTGATCAGCGAAATCCGCCGTGCGATCGGCAGCTTCCCGGCGTTGCCGTTGAACGCCGAGATCGCGCCGCGTTCGATCCTGACCGGCTGGGTCGCCGGCGAGGAACTGCCCGACGGCATCAGCCTGGGCGACGAATGCGAACTGCGCGACCCGGTCGACCAGGGCGCGGTGGTCAAGTGCCAGCGCCAGGAACTGGAGAGCGACGAGATCGCCAAGCACCTGGAAACCGGCAAGCAGGTCACCCGTCTGGCGCTGACCCTGGACGATCACGTCTCGTTCGTGATCGGCGAAGACCTGGTGGTGCGCAAGTTCAAACTGCTCGACGGCGCCGTGGACCAGCTCGAACACAGCGAAGGCGACGGTCTGCGCGCCGAACTCGACGCGCGTTTCGCCCTGATGAGCGCGGAAGTGAAGCGCTTGTTCCGGGTGCTGGAATCGGCGCTGAAGCTGTCCAAGGTCGAAGCCTGAGCCACGCTCCCTCGCATAAGCCCCTCTCCCGCTGGCGGGAGAGGGGTTGGGGTGAGGGCCTAGCATCGAGGTAAGCGCATCGCGCGCGCTGAGATCGTCGCTTCGCCGATGACAATCCGCCTCGCCAAATCGCCTCGTCCGCCGCGGTCGAATTCCCCGACCCATCGCATACGGCAACGCCCCGCGGCGGTTATGCTTCGCCCATGGCGGTCCCCCACCCATGACGAGCCTCCTGCGCCTGCTGACCGGCAAGCCGCAAGCCGCCTCGCGCACGGTCTCGCGCGAAATCCTGGCGATCACTCTCGGTAACGGCCGAGTCGTCGAGGTTCTGCGGGTGCGCGATCCGCGTGCGCGCCGGATCAAGCTCAGCGTCGATGAACGCGGTCCGCGCCTGACCTTGCCGATGCGCGCCAGCGAGATCGCCGGCCAGCGTTTCGTGATCGAACACGGCGACTGGCTGCTCGCGCAGATCGCCCAGGCCGACAGCGACGCGACCCGTCTGCAGCCGCACGTCAGCGCGACCATCCCTCTGCGCGGCGCGGACCTGCCGGTGCGCTGGCAGGGTGCGCGCTACCTGCGTCTGCAACTCGACGAAGACGCGCTCGAGATCGCCGCGCCCGAGGCCGTCAACGCGGTCGCGTTGCAGCGGGCCTTGCGCGATTTCTACGAAGGCCAGGCGCGCGCCGACGTCGGCCGCTGGCTGCCGAAATACCTGCCCGGCCTGCCGCGCGCGCCGTCGCGGCTGCGCTATCGGGTGATGTCCTCGCAATGGGGCTCGCTCGCGCCCGACGGCGCGCTGACCTTGGACCTGTCGCTGGTGCTGGCGCCGCCGCCGGCGTTCGAGTACGTGCTGGTGCACGAGCTCTGCCATCTGATCCATGCCGACCACTCGCGCGCGTTCTGGCGCGAGGTCGAGGCGCGCTGCCCCGAGTGGCGCGATCAACGCGAGTATTTCCGCGCCTCCGGCCGCAGCCTCAAGGCCGGTTTGCGCCGCCTGGTCGCGGGCGACAAGTAAGGTCGCGCAGTCGGTCCGGCGCGCTCAGCCGGCGCGCTCAACCAGCGAGGAAGGCGCGGAACAGTTCGCCGACTTCGCGCGGCTGCTCCATATGCAGATGATGGGTTCCGGCCAACACGTGCATCTCGCCGCGCGGCAGCAGGGTCGCGCGTTCGCGACGCAGCTCGTCGGGCATATAGGCCTGCGCCGGATCGGCCCAGACCATGCAGGTCGGGCTTTCGATCGCGGCGATCAGCGAGCGCATCTGCGCCTCGCTCATGCGCATCGCCGTGGTCAGGGTCAGGCGCGGGTCGCTGCGCCAGACGAAGCCGCCCTGGCTGTCGTCGCTGCGTACCGGCGCCACGCCGCGTTCGACCAGCAGGCGCGCGACCGGTTCGCTGAGGCCGTTGGCGGTCATGCGCGCGCGCACCGCGGTGGCGATGTCGCCGAACACGCGCAGTTGCTTGCCGGCCAAGGCGGCCTGGCCGGCGAAGGCCTCGCGCAGGCGCGCGGCAACCCGGTCCTCGGGTTCGGCCAGCGAGCCCAGCGCTTCGATCAGCAACAGTCGGTCGACCCGTTGCGGCGTGGCCGCGGCGACGACGCTGGCGGTGGCGCCGCCGAGCGAATGGCCGAGGACGTGGAAGCGATCCCAGCCGAGCGCATCGGCGACCGCGAGCGCGGCGCGCGCGGCGGCGATCAAGGTGTAGTCGGCGGCCGGCGGCAGATGCGCGCTGGCGCCGTGGCCCGGCAGGTCCGGGGCGACCAGGTCGAAACCTTCGAACCAGGGCGCGATCGGCACGAAGCTGGCGGCGTTGTCCAGCCAGCCGTGCAGGGCGAGCAGGCGCGGTGCGCCGATGCGGCCGTTGCGCAGGCCGGCCAGGCGGCCGAACACGCTGTCGACCGCGAATTCCTGCAGCGCCGTCATCGGCCCCAGGCGCCGAGTTCGCGCCGGGCGATGCCGGCCAGCAGCGCGGCATGCGCCGGCGATTCGTTGAGACAGGGGATATAGCGCAGTTCGCCGCCGTGTTCGGCGAAATCTTCGGCCAGCATCATCGCGACCTCTTCCAGGGTTTCCAGGCAATCGACCGCGAAGCCGGGCGCGACCACGTCGACGCGCTTGATCCCGCGTGCGGTCAGCGCGCCGAGGGTGTCGACGGTCGAGGGTTCCAGCCAGCGTTCGCGGCCGAAGCGCGATTGGTAGGTGAGCGTCCAGGCCTCGTCGGGCAGGTGCAGGGCCCGGGCGATGGCGCGCGCGCTGGCCTCGCATTGGCGCGCATACGGGTCGCCGCCGTCGACGAAGCGCTGCGGCAGGCCGTGGAACGAGAACAGC
This sequence comes from Lysobacter sp. CA196, assembly GCF_052078695.1. Lineage (NCBI taxonomy): Bacteria > Pseudomonadati > Pseudomonadota > Gammaproteobacteria > Lysobacterales > Lysobacteraceae > Lysobacter > Lysobacter sp. CA196. The sequence continues at coordinate 7,099 of NZ_JBQJIN010000015.1, forward strand.
AAGTGCTCGCCGGAGCCGTGGCTGGCGCGATGGCGGTGGATGGAGTCGGCGATGGCCGCGACCCACTCCGGATCGTCGTGGTAGTCGTCGACCAGGCGCGTCGCCAGCCCTTCGGCGCGGCCGAGCACGTCGCCGACCGAGGCGGTGGTCGACGTCGAGTACTGCGGATACAGCGGCAGGGCCAGCACCCGCCGCACGCCCTCGGCCTGCAGCCGTTGCAGCAGTTGCTTCCACGACGGCTGGCCGTAGCGCATCGCGTGCAGCACCCGCACCTCGGGCAGCTCGTGCTGGACGGCTTGCGCGAGACGGCGGGTATGCACCGCCAGCGGCGAGCCTTCCGGCAGCCAGACGCTGGCGTATTTGTTGGCGACCTTGCCGCTGCGCAGGGGCAGGATCGCGAAATGCAGCAGCGGGCACCACAGCCAGCGGCTCATGTCGACGACGCGGCGGTCGTGGAGGAATTCGGACAGATAACGGCGCACCGCGCGCGTGTTCGGCGCATCGGGCGTGCCGAGATTGACCAGGACCACGGCCGTGTCGGCGGTGGAGGGGAGATCGCGGTCGGCAATGCTGGCGGTTGCGGGCATGGGCATAGGATGACACCGGGCGCCCCGCCTGCGAAATCTCCGCGGGATCGAAGTTTTCGATCGCTGCGATAGGAAGGCCGATCCGCGGCGGCCGGTCAACCCGGCCCGCGCCCGAACGTTGCCGAGTCTGGCGGTGGCCGCTGCGTGCAGGATCGCGCTAGTGTCTTTCCGGTCATCGAATCGCGACGGTCCCTGCGGAGAACGAAGGCATGTTCGAGAAGGTGTGGGTATGGAGTGTCGCCGCCGTGGCCTGCTGCACGCCGGCGCGCGCGCAGCAACTGTCCGAACGCGGCTATCGGCCGCCGATCGCGGCGCCGGCCTATGCCGAGGGACGCGGGCCGACCGTGTGCGTCGACGAGGCCCACCATAATTTCCATACCCTCGACGGGCGCTATTGGTCGTTCGGCGAGTTGCTGCGCCGCGACGGTTATCAGGTACGCCCGCTGCGCGGCAAGTTCGCACGCGCGGCCTTGGCGCCGTGCGCGATCCTGGTGATCGCCAACGCCCAGCCCAGTGCGGCCGAATGGGAGGACTACCCTTATCCGACCCCGTCGGCGTTCAGCGCGGCCGAAATCCGCGCGACCCAACGCTGGGTGCGCGCCGGAGGCAGCCTGTGGCTGATCGCCGACCACATGCCGCTGGCGGGCGCGGCGTCAGGGCTGGCGGCCGCGTTCGGAGTGACCTTCAACGATGGCTTCGCCATGCCCGGATTCGATGCCGACCCGGCGCGGCGTGCGGAACTCTTCCATCGGCCGACCTTGTTTCGTGTCGACGAGGGCGGTCTGCGGCCGCATGCGATCGTGCGCGGCCGCAACGCATCCGAAGCGGTCGCCCAGGTGCGCAGCTTCACCGGCCAGGCGTTCCAGGCGCCGGCGAACGCCGAGCCGCTGCTGGTGTTGCCGCAGGGCTATGTGTCCTTGATGCCGCACAAGGCCTGGCGCTTCGATGCCGACACCGCGCGCGTGCCGGTCGGCGGTTGGTTGCAGGGCGCAGTGATGCAACTGGGAAAGGGGCGTGCGGCGTTCCTCGGCGAAGCGGCGATGTTCAGCACCCAGGTGCAGGGCGCGGAACGGCGGCCCATGGGCATGAATGCGCCCGGTGCCGAGCGCAATTACCAGTTCACCTTGAACCTCGCGCACTGGCTGTCGGGCCTGCTCGATCCCGCGGCGGCCTCGTCGAAGCCGGCACGCTGAGCGCGAGCGCCGGATAGCGCCGCGCTGCACGCGGCGCATGCAGGCGAGCTGCGATTCCGCGACGATTCATCGCCGTGTGGCTAGCCTCGCCCTAGGCTCGGTCCTGTCATCGGGCCGGTTACGATAGAACGTGCTCGCTGCGCGTTCGCGACCTGCCGAACCGGTGCTTCGCGCCGGCGCAGGGTCGAGGCGACGTACCGTCGAGCGCGCCGAGCATGTTCTACTTTCGAGCATCTCTGTTTCCGCCGTCCGCCGGAGTCCCCCATGTCCCGTTCCTTGCCTCGCGTCCTGAGTCTGAGTCTCGCCCTGAGCCTGGGTATCGCCGCCACCGCCGCCGTGGCCGGCCCGACCGAGGATCAACGCGCACGCGACGCGGTGCGCGTGCTCGGCGACATCCAGCAGATTCCCGAATCCTCGATTCCCGACAAGCTGTTCGACGAGGCGCGCGCGATAGTCGTGGTGCCCGACACACTGAAGATCGGTCTGGTCGTCGGCGGCCGCCGCGGCCACGGCCTGGTCTCGGTGAAGAACCCCGACGGCACCTGGTCGAACCCGAGTTTCGTCAAGCTCACCGGCGGCAGCTTCGGCTTCCAGGCCGGCGTGCAGTCGTCCGACATCGTGCTGGTGTTCCGCGGCGACCGCGGCCTGGATTCGATCGTCAACGGCAAGGTCACCCTCGGTGCCGACGCCAGCGTCGCCGCCGGCCCGGTCGGCCGCACCGCGGCGGCCGCCACCGACGGACAGCTCAAGGCCGAGATCTGGTCGTGGTCGCGCGCACGCGGCTTGTTCGCCGGCATCGCCCTCGACGGCGCCGCGCTGTCGATCGACGACGACGCCAACCAGGCCGTGTACGGCGAAGGCAGCACCCCGCGCATGATTTTCGAGGGCCGCGCCAACGGCCAGCCGTCCACCGCCGTGGTCGATTTCCGCGACCGTCTCGAAGAGGCCAGCGCGACAGCGCGTGCCAACCGCACCGCCGAGGACCAGCGCCCCGCGCTCGGCGCCACGGTCTATCCGGAATCCGGGATAACCCCTGCCCAGGCCGCTGCCGCCCAAACTCAAGGCGCACCGGCGCGGACCCGCCTGGCGCCGGCCGAGCCGGCCCAGCCGCAGCCCGTTCAGGGTCAGCCGCAGCCGTTCGAGACCGTGCCGGCCAACCCGGCCAAGGTCGAACCGCTGCCCTGAGGGTCGCGGTTCCGTGCGCCGGTGCATCCGGCGCATCCGGAGCGTCGCTGCGGCCGATGGCCGCGGCGATACGACGATTCGATGCCGGTACGTGACCGCAGACTCATTGCCGCATGCGGCAGATGTCGATCCGGATCGACCGGCGGCCGGTGTCGCAACCTTCTGTTACAAAGGTTGCGGTATCCTCACGGCCCCGGTTGTGCGCATCGACATCGCGCCGGCCGCGGACGCGCTGATCGGACCAGCCGGCTTGAGGTTCTCATCCACTATCAACGGGTTTAACGGGACACCGCCATGGGCAGCATGAGTTGGATTCACTGGGTCGTCGTACTGCTGATCGTCGTTCTGGTTTTCGGCACCAAGCGCCTGGGCAACATCGGCAAAGACGTCGGCGAAGCCGTGAAGGGCTTCAAGAAGGGCATGCACGACGACGAAAAGCCGCAGCAGCTCAACGACGAAACCCGTCAAGACAACGCTTCCGACAAGACGCCGTCCTCGCGCAACGACGAGCACACCCCGCGCTGACGCTCGCGGCCCCGACGCGCTCCGCCCTTCCGCAGGCCAGCCCCAGACCATGTTCGACATAGGCTTCTCGGAAGTCTTCGTGATCGCGATCGTGGCTTTGATCGTGCTCGGTCCCGAACGCTTGCCCAAGGCCGCGCGTTTCGCCGGTTTGTGGGTGCGGCGCGCGCGGGCGCAGTGGTATTCGGTCAAGTCCGAGCTCGAGAACGAGCTCGCCGACGAAGACCTCAAGCGCAGCCTGCGCCAGGCCCAGGACGATCTGCGCGACGTGCAGGGACAGTTGCGCGACAGCGGCCGGGCCATGCGCGATGAAGTCGATGCGATGAACCGCAGCATCGCCGCGCCGGTCGGTGCCGCCGCCAGCCAAGCCGGGGAGGTCAGCGCAGACGGCGCGACCGTTTCCGACGATGCGCACGACGCCGCGCCGTCGGCCGAGGCCGCTCCTGCCGACGCCGCCCCGACCGAGCCGGCCGCGGACGCACCGCCGACCCACGATTACGCCAGCGCTGCCCTGCCGGACTACCGCCCTTCCTCCAAGACACCGACGCCGACCGATGAGCGACGCTGAATCCCGCGCGCCGCAAGCCGGCGGCCCCGGCGACGATGCCTCGCCCGAACCGCGTCTGCTCGATCATCTGATCGAACTGCGTGCGCGCCTGTTGCGCGGCGTGACCGGACTGATCGTCGTGTTCCTCGGCTTTCTGCCGTTCGCCAACAAGCTCTATCACTACCTGGCGACGCCGCTGCTGGCCAAGCTGCCGGCCGGCAGCCAGCTGATCGCGGTGGAAGTCGCCTCGCCGTTCTCGGCGCCGCTCAAGCTGGCCTTCTTCGCCGCGCTGATGGTCACCATGCCGTGGCTGCTGTACCAGGCCTGGGCCTTCGTCGCACCCGGCCTGTACCGGCGCGAGAAGCGGTTGGCCCTGCCGCTGCTGGTCTCGGCGTTGGTGCTGTTCTATGCCGGCTGCGCGTTCGCTTTTTTCCTGGTGTTGCCGTCGGTGTTCGGTTTCCTGGTCAAGGTCACCCCGGTCGGGGTGGCGATGATGACCGACATCAACGCCTATCTGGATTTCGTGCTGATCCTGTTCCTGGCTTTCGGCATCAGCTTCGAAGTGCCGGTGGCGCTGGTGATCCTGGCCCTGCTCGGCTGGGTCACCCCGGCCCAGCTCAAGGAAGCGCGCGGTTACGCGGTGGTCGGCATCTTCGTCATCGCCGCGGTGATCACCCCACCCGACGTGGTGTCGCAGCTGATGCTGGCGATCCCGATGTGCATTCTTTATGAGATCGGCATCATCGCCGCCAAGTGGGTGGCCTCCGACCGCCGCGACCGCGACGGCGAGGACGACGCTTCGACCGGGGACGCGCGCGACCGATGACCGTGCCGGCGGCGAGCACGCCGGTTGCGGACGCGCCGGCGGGGTTCTGGCCGCGCTATGCGGCCTGGTCGCTGGATGCCGCCGCAGTCGCCGCGGCGACGAGTTTCATCGGTGCCGGTCATTGGCTGGCCCTGGCCGAGAAGGCCCGGCAGGCCCATGCGGCGATGGCCGCGCGCACTGCCGAGGTGATGTCGGATGCGGTGCTCGACGATCTGTCCTTCGGCGGTTTCGCCCAGCGGCTGATCGCCGATCCGGCCCTGCATGCGGCCGCGACGACCACGGTGACCGCGCTGACTGCGTTGGTGCTCGGCTGGATGCTCGCTTTCGCGGTGCTCGGTGCGATTTACGAGTTCGGTTTCGTGCTGTCGCCGTGGCAGGCCACGCCCGGCAAGCGCGCGCTGCGCTTGCGCGTGACCGGCATGGATGGGCGGGCGCTCGGCGCCGGCCGCATCGCCCTGCGTTATTTCGGCGGCGGCTTGTCGTGGCTGTGTTTGAACATCGGCCATTTGCTGGCGATGGCGAAACCCGAACACCGCGCCTTGCACGACCGCCTGGCCGGTGCGCGCGTGGTGCGCGACGGCGACGCGCGCATGCCGCTGTGGGGCTGGGCCTGGGTGGCGCTGCAGCTGTCGGCGACCTTGTTCGCGATGGTCTGGCTGTTCGGGGCGATGCAGGCCACGATGGACGCGGCCCTGTACCAGGCCGGCGGCCTGTAGTTCGTAGAGTCCGTAGTCCGCGAGCGCTAGTGCGGGCTCAGGCTTCCAACTGGCCCGGACGCGGCGTCGACGAGGCTTGCGGGGCGACCGGCTGTTCGCCCTGGCCGAACACGTCGCGCCAGGCGTAGTAACAAGTGCCGACCATGACCACCACCACCACCGCGCCATAGGCCAGGTACAGCGAGGCGGCGAGCAGGGCGCCGACCACCGGGTGGATCAGGCTGCCGACCTGCACCAGCACGATCGCGATCACGCTCGCCAGTACCGCCGACACCACCACGCCGAGCACGAACAGCATCGCCGCGAGCAGGTAGGCGCCGAGATTCCACAGCGAAGCGCTGACGCTGTGCTTGACCGCGTCCGACAGGCTGAGCCCGGAGAACATGATCAGCGGCACCGAGATCAGCAGGATCGCGTTGCTGAAATAGTTGAACAGGAATTGCACCAGCATCATCAGGCCCGGGTGATCGGGTTCCGGCGCGGTCGCGACATGACCGCTGAGCGCACTGCGCATCATTTCCAGGTACTGCGGCCAGTACTCCTGGCCGGCCAGCCACACCACCAGCGCGGTGCTGACCAGGGTCAGGGCGATCTGGATCAGGCCCAGCAGCGCGAGCGGGCCGGCCTTGCCCAGGCGCAGCGGCGCGAACAGGTCGCGCGCGCGCGTCGGCCGTCCGGCCTCGGCTTCGCGGATCACGTGCATCAGGCCGGCGAGCAGGATCGGCAGCACCAGCACCAGGGCGACGAACATCGGGATCACGGCGGTCGCGATGCTGGCCATGTCGGGATTGGCGCCGCCGGCGAGGCTGCGCGCGGGGGTCGCGAGCACCAGCGCCAGCAGGTACAGCACCGCCATGAACAGCACCGCCGCACCGAAGATCGCGCGCGGGTTGCGCGTGCCGAGGTTGATCGCGCGGATCAGCCATTGCACGCCGTGGGTCAGCGGTACCTTGCGCATCGGTTGGGTCATCGGATCGATCCCGGGCCTGCGGCCCATTGCTCGGTGAATGCGAATACGGTGGAGCGGACGCGCTTGCCGGCGTCTGCGCGGTGGCGGCGCTCAGCGCCGATGCAAGGCGCGCGCGTGGCCGACGAAACGCCGCAGCACGCGCCGTGCGAACGGCGTGGCGCTGACGTCGCCGGCGATGGTCCGCGGGCATTGGCCTTCGTTGCGCAGCGCGTCCTGGCGCGCCCGCACATAGCCGCGCATATGCGTGGCGCTGAATTCGGGGTGGAACTGCACGCCCCAGGCGGTATCGCCCCAACGGAAAGCGTGGCAGGCATCGTGGGCCGAACGCGCCAGCACGGTGGCGCCTTCGGGCGCGCGCAACACGGTCTGCAGGTGGGTGGCCTGGGCCGGGAACTGGCTCGGCAGGCCGGCGAACAAGGGGTCGTCGCCGGCGCTGGCGTGCAGCTCCAGGCCGATCGTGCCCATCTCGCGGCCGGCCGGGTGGTTGCCGACTTCGCCGCCGAGCGCATGAGCGAGCAACTGGTGGCCGTAGCAGATGCCGAACAACGGCAGACGGGCGTGCGCGGCCTCGCGCAACCAGTCGGCGCTGCGTTCGCTCCAGTCGGCGCGGTCGGTGACCATCGCGCCCGAGCCGGTGACGATGGCGCCGGCGAAGCCTTCGCGGCTCGGCAGGGCCTCGCCGTGCTCGACGTTGACCACCACCGCCTCGTCGCGACCCAGCCCGGCCGCGACCCGGATCCAATGCGGAAAGCCGCGGTGGCGGCGCATGGAGGCGACCGGCTGGCCGGTCTCGAGGATCAGGAAGGGCGGATTCACGGCGTGGCGGCAGGCGGGAAGCGGTGCGAAACCAGGGGGAAAGCCCTGGCGCGCAAGGCTCGTCGCTATACTAACCCGCTTTGCTGCACTGCGATGAGACCATGGCCGCGAGCGACCACCCGACCCCGCTGATCACCTTCCAGAGCATGATCCAGCGCCTGAACGCCTTCTGGGCTGAACAGGGCTGCGTGCTGATCCAGCCGCTCGACCTCGAAGTCGGCGCCGGTACCTTCCACCCGGCGACCTTCCTGCGTGCGCTGGGTCCGGAGCCGTGGAACGCTGCCTACGTGCAGCCCTGCCGCCGTCCCACCGACGGCCGCTACGGCGACAACCCCAACCGCCTGCAGCGCTACTACCAGTACCAGGTGGCGATGAAGCCCAGCCCCGACAACATCGTCGAGCTGTACTTCGATTCGCTCAAGGCGCTCGGCGTCGACCCGATGGTGCACGACCTGCGCCTGGTCGAAGACAACTGGGAATCGCCGACCCTCGGCGCCTGGGGCCTGGGCTGGGAGGTCTGGCTCAACGGCATGGAAGTCACCCAGTTCACCTATTTCCAGCAGGCCGGCGGCCTGGAGTGCAAGCCGGTGCTCGGCGAGATCACCTACGGTCTCGAGCGCCTGTGCATGTACCTGCAGAACGTCGACAACGTGTTCGACCTGGTCTGGACCTATGGTCCCGATGGAACGCCGGTGACCTATCGCGACGTCTACCACCAGAACGAAGTCGAGCAGAGCGCCTACAACTTCGAGCACGCCGACGTCGCCGAGCTGTTCCATCGCTTCGACGCCTGCGAAGCCGAGGCCGCGAAGCTGATCGAACTCGGCCTGCCGCTGCCGGCCTACGACCAGGTCTGCAAGGCCAGCCATTCGTTCAACCTGCTCGATGCGCGCCGCGCGATCAGCGTCACCGAACGCCAGCGCTACATCCTGCGGGTACGCAAGATCGCCCAGGGCGTGGCCGAGGCCTATCACGCGCAGCGCGAGAAGCTCGGTTTCCCCGGCCTCAAGCAGCCGAAAACCGAAGCCGCATAAGGTTCTGAAGCCTTTCTCCCGCGTGTGGGAGAGAGGTGGGGGCGAGAGCCGGCGTGACGTCCGCCGATCCTCCCTCCGAACACGTACCGCTCACTCGAATTCACCCACCTCGCCGCAGCAAGCGCGAGGCGTCTTCCCCGAAGACGAAAACGCAAAGGCATCCGCATGAGCACGACCCAACCTCTACTGATCGAACTGGGCACCGAGGAACTGCCGGTCAAGGCCCTGCCCGGTCTGGCCCAGGCCTTCTTCGACGGCGTGCTCGACGGTCTGCACAAGCGCGGCATCGGTTTCGATCGCGAAGGCGCCAAGCCGCTGTACACGCCGCGTCGCCTCGCGGTGCGCCTCAACGGCGTGGCCACCCAACAGCCCGAGCAGAACAGCGAAGTGCTCGGTCCGTATCTCAACATTGCGCTCGACGCCGACGGCCAGCCGACCAAGGCGCTGCAGGGTTTCGCCCAGAAGGCCGGCATCGACTGGAGCCAGCTCGAACGCACCAGCGACGCCAAGGGCGAGCGCTTCGTCCACCGCGCGACCAAGCCCGGCGCCGACACCGCCAGCCTGCTGCCGGAGATCGTGCGCGAGGCGTTGGCGGCGATGCCGATCCCCAAGCCGATGCGCTGGGGCGACCACGACTACGGTTTCGCCCGGCCGGTGCATTGGCTGGTGCTGTTGCTCGGCACCGAGGTGGTGCCGGCCGACGTGCTCGGCGTGCGCAGCGACCGCATGAGCCGCGGCCATCGCTTCATGCACGACAAGCCGGTCTGGTTCAGCGCGCCCGAGGACTATGTCGAATCGCTGCGCAGCGCGAACGTGCTGGTCGACGCCGACGAACGCCGCGAGCGCATCGTGCGCGAAGTCACCGCCGCTGCGCAGCAGGCCGGCGGCCAGGCGCGCATCGACGAGGGCATCCTCGAAGAGGTCAACGGCCTGACCGAGTGGCCGGTCGCCATCGCCTGCGGCTTCGAGCGCGAATTCCTCGCCGTGCCGCAGGAAGCCTTGATCGCGACCATGGAGGCCAACCAGAAATTCTTCCCGGTGCTCGATGCGCAAGGCCAGCTGACCGAGCGTTTCATCGGCATCGCCAACATCCAGTCCAAGAACGAAGCCGAAGTCCGCAAGGGCTACGAGCGGGTGATCCGCCCGCGTTTCGCCGACGCCAAGTTCTTCTTCGACGAAGACCTGAAGCAAGGGCTGGAGTCGATGGGCGAAGGCCTGAAGACGGTGACCTACCAGGCCAAGCTCGGCAGCGTCGCTGGCAAGGTCGCGCGCGTGGCCGCGCTGGCCGAGGCGATCGCACCGGCGGCCGGCGTCGACCCGGCGCAGGCCAAGCGCGCGGCGGAGCTGTCGAAGAACGACCTGCAATCGCGCATGGTCAACGAGTTTCCGGAACTGCAAGGCATCGCTGGCCGCTACTACGCCCAGGCCGCCAACGAATCGGCCGAGGTGGCCGCGGCGATCGACGAGGCCTATATGCCGCGTTTCGCCGGCGATGCGATCGCGCCGTCGAAGTTGGGCCAGGTGGTCGCGATCGCAGAACGCCTGGATACCTTGGCGGGCGGTTTCGCTGCGGGTCTGAAGCCGACCGGCAACAAGGATCCTTTCAGCCTGCGGCGTAATGCGCTGGGTCTCGCGCGTACGCTGATCGAAGGCGACATCGGTTTGTCGCTGGATGCAGCGCTGGAAGCTGCGATTGCAGCGGCGAGCATCGCTATCGCGACGGAAGAAGCGCGCAAGAAGCTGCAGATCGTCGAAGACGCCAAGAAGCAGGGCGTCGATGTCGGCGGCAAGGCGCAAGGCGGTGCGAACGTGCGGCCCAAGGGCGAGGAACTCTACGAGTTCATCATCGAGCGCTTGCGCAGCTATTACACCGATCAGAGCGTGCCCGGGCAGCAGTTCGACGCCGTCGCGGCGATGCAACTGGCGAAATTGCCCGACTTCGACCGCCGCCTCAAAGCCATCGCCGAATTCGCCAAGCTGCCCGAGGCCGAAGCGCTGGCCGCGGCCAATAAGCGCATTCGCAACATCCTCAAGAAGGTCGAAGGCGACGTGCCGACCGCGATCGATCCGGCGCGTTTCGTCGAGGACGCCGAGCGCGAGCTCGCCGGAGTCGTCGACACGGCGATTGCCGATACCGATCCGCTGCTGGCGCAGCGCGACTATGTCGCCGTGCTCGGCCGCCTCGCCCGCCTGCGTCCGCAGGTCGATGCCTTCTTCACCCATGTGATGGTCAACGTCGACGACCCGGCGGTGCGCAACAACCGTCTGGCCCTGCTCAAGCGTTTGTCCGATCGTCTCGGCAGCGTCGCTGCGATCGAGCATCTGTCGATCTGAGTCCGGCCACATCGTAGACGACGAAAAGCCGGCGCAAGCCGGCTTTTTGTTGCGTGGGATTACCGGTGACGCCGCGACTCGTCGGACGGGAGGTCATGCGACGCACGAATCCCCGGCCCGAGCTGTGTTTCGGTCGCGCATGAAAAAGGAGCCGGCTTGCGCCGGCTCCTCGTTTTACCCTGCAAGCTTCCGGATCGAACTCAGAAGAACTTGTAGTTAAAGCCGACGTAGTAGGCGCGGCCGATGACGTCATACAACGCCGAGCCGAAACCCGTGCCGTACAGATTGACCGGCGGATCGGAATCGAACACGTTGGTGATGCCGGCATAGAGCTGCAGGCCGGTATCCTTGATCGTGTAACTGCCGCGCATGTCGTGGAACACGCCCGAACCAGCGGAGTAGACGTTGATCTGACGCGGGTTCGATTTGAAGCCGGCATTGGTCACGCCTGGAGTGCGCAGACCACCGGATGCGAAACGGGTGCTCCAGTTCACGTCCCAATTGTCGCGGCTGTAGCCCGCGCGCAAGGTCGCTTTCCATTCCGGGAAGCCCAGGGTCTTGTTTTCGTCCGTGGCGTCCTCCGGATCTTCCTGGAACGGGAAGTTGTTGTAGCTCAGCACCTTGGTGGCATTGAGGTCCCAGCGCATGCGGCCACCCCACAAGTCGTGGCTGTAGTACACGGCAATGTCGACACCATCGGTCTCGATCGCCGAGATGTTCTGGTTGGTCGACGTCAGGAAGCTGATCTGGCCGTCCGCGCTGCGCTGGGTGTTGCGGCAGTAGATATTGTCGATGCCGGAGGGCGAGTCGACGCAATGGTCTGCGGTTTCCTGGAAGGTCGGAGCGGAGATCGCGTTTTCGATCTTGATCTCCCAGTAGTCCGCATTGAAGCCGAAGCCTTCGAGGAAGGTCGGAGTGAACACGAAGCCCGCGGTCCAGCTGCGGCCGGTTTCAGCATCCAGATCCGGGTTGCTACCCGAAAGGCCCTCGTTGGTAGCGGAGAACTCATCGGTGAAGGTCGCCGGCAAACCCAGTGCGGCACAATTGCGAGCGCGCACGCCAGGATCCTTCGCGTTCGGAATTTCGGCCGAATCGCAGGGGTCATCGACGAAACCGAAATTCTGCGACTGGCCGCCGAAGAGCTCGTCGATGCCGGGAGCGCGCACCGCTGCCGACATATTGCCGCGCAAACGCAGGCTGTCGTTGATCGCCCAGTCCAGGTTGTAACGCCAGGCGCGGGTGCTGCCAACCGTATCGTACTTGGAGTAGCGGCCGGCGCCACCGATGGTCAGGCTCTTGATCGCCGGCAGGTCGGCCAGCAGCGGCACCGCGACTTCGGCCCAGATTTCCTGGACGTCGTAGCTGCCGCCCGAGCTCGGGATGGCGTTGAGGAAGGTCTCCCCCGCGATGTCCAGAGGATCGTTGATCGCCTGGCTGGTTTCGCGGCGGTATTCCACGCCGGTACCGAAGCTGACCGGACCGGCCTTGAGTTCGAACAGGCTGTTGTTGGTCAGCGAGCCGCCGGCTACGAACTGCGTCAGCCGCGTCTTGGAAATCGTGGAGACATTGAACCAGTTCGCCGCGGCCGGGCTGATCGCGCCATCGCCGAAGATCGAGAACGGAATGCAGTTGGCGGCCACTTCCGGCGAAACTTCGCCGTAACCCTGGTTGCGCAGCAGTGCGCGATTGGTCGCGTTGGGGTCGATTTGCGAGCGGCAGACGATCTTTCCGCTCGCATCCTTGACGGCGTCCAGGCCAGCGTAGAAACGCTCCATATGACGGTTATTGAGATTACGGCGGCGTTCGTGCGTGCGACCGTAATTGACGGACACGTCGTACAGCCAATTGCTCTCGCTACCGAATGCCGAACCTTCGGCGCCGAACACAACGCGGGCGGTCTGGCGGTCGGTGTCTTCGCCACGTAGGCCGGCATCGACGTCGTTGCGCGTCACGTCGATGAACGGACGGGCGCCGATGATCGCAGCCAGCTCAGGCGTGATGTAGGCGTTGTCCCTGGCGATACGGTGCGGGTTGCCGGTGCTGCCGAACGCGGGGGAGAAGAACGACTTGGAATGGACCTTGCTGTACATCCCTTCAAAGTAGAGGCGGTGATCCTGGCTCAGATCGAAGCTGGCCACCGAGCTGAAGGTCGTGCGCTTGTAGTCGGGCTGTAGCAGGAGCTGCTGGTTGCCGTCCGAACGGTCGCAGTCCACGCAATTGCCGTTGGCATCGGACAGGCCGGTGAAGCGTTGCTTGCGCACGCTGCCGTTCGGGTCGAAGACGTAACGGTTAGGACGGTCGAATGCATTGGCACCGACCGAGAAGGAGCCGCCGCTGGGCACGATGTAGCTGCCGCCATTAGGAAGCAACAGGGAGTCGAACTCTCCGCCGGGTGTGCGCACGGTGCGGTAGGCTTCTTTACCGAAGCGATCCTTGAACCACAAGGGATCTTGCTGACTGTGTTCGATCGACACTGCGACATTGCCGCGGTCGTCGGCGAAGTTGGTGCCGGCCGTCAGCGAGAACAGGCGTTCCTTGAAGCCGCCATGCTGGCTGTCGCCGAGCTGGACGTGCGCCTGCGCGCCTTCGTACTTCTTCTTGAGGATGAAGTTGACCACGCCGGAGACGGCGTCGGCACCGTACACGGCCGAGGCGCCGCCGGTGATGACTTCGACGCGCTCGACCCAGTCGGCCGGAATCAGGTTGGTGTCGACCGCAGTCGTGCCGGCGGACGAACCGATCATGCGGCGACCGTTGACCAGCACCAGGGTGCGGGAGGTGCCGAGGTTGCGCAGATCCTGCATCGCCACGCCGGCGGTGCCGATGAAGCGGCCGGAGTTGCCCATCGTGAACGTGGTGGCCAGCTGCGGCATCGTCGTCAGCAGGTCGCCGATATTGATCGCGCCGGTCGCCTTGATGTCTTCGGCGGTCAGGACGCTGACCGGGGACGGGGAGACGACGTTCGGGTTGGAGATGCGCGAACCGGTAACGGTAACGGTTTCGATCTTGGTGACGTCTTCATTCGAAGCCGTTTCCGCCTGCTGTGCATAGGCCGGCGCGACGACGCCGACCAGTGCCGTGCAAACAGCAGTGGTGAGTAGTTTTCTGTTCACGAAGTGGACTCCTGAAATATGCAGTGACATTGCTTCCCTACCGTGTGACTTCCCTGATGGCTGGGAGTGGTGGATTGGCTGTTATTTAGGAGACCCCGATGAGCCCGCAGCACAGCCCCCAGCGCTTGCGGTCAGTTCCCCCGAGGCCGAAATTACGACTTCTTAACGCGAGATGCAACGAATCTGCAAAGTGGCTGAACAAAATACGTAAGCAATACAAGCCTTTACCGGTTATCCTGGTAGCTATGCCATTGATCCCCCGCCTTTTTTTCGCCGTCGCCCTGGTACTTGGAGCCGCCGGCACGGCCCGGGCGGCCAAAGTCAGCAAAGTCGAGATCGTCGGCCTTGATGAGGCCATGACCCAAAACGTCCGCGTTTCCCTGTCCCTGGTCGATACGATCGGCAAGGACGTGTCCGGGCGCCGCCTGGGCTATCTGCTGCGCGAGGCCGAAAACGAGGCCCGCGAGGCCCTGGAGCCGTTCGGCTACTACTCGCCGACGATCAAGGTCGAGGATTCGCGGGGCACCCGCCGCCGCGATCCGGCGGTGCCGGCCGACTCCAGCCCTACTGAAGCCAGCCCTACTGAAGCCAGCCCTGCTGAAGCCAGCCCGGCCGAACCGGCCGAGGCCGGCAGCGGCCAGGACTCGTCGAGCCAGGCCTTGTCGAGCCAGCCCCTGTCGAGCCAGACCCCATCGAGCCAGACCCCATCGAGCGAGGACGCCTCCGCCCAGGACCCCGCCGCCTCGGCGGCGACCCCCTCGGTGCCGATCACCGTCACCCTGACCATCGACAAGGGCGAACCGGTCAAAGTGCGGCGTTCCGATATCGCCATCCTCGGCGCCGGCAGCGACGACCGTTACCTCAACCAGGACCTCGAAGCGTTCCGCCCCGGCCCGGACCAGGTCTTCAATCACGAGCTGTACGAGGCCAGCAAGACCAAGATCACCCGGCGTCTGGCCGAGCGCGGTTACTTCGATGCGGATTTTTCTTCGCGACGGGTGGAAGTGACTCGTGCCGAGCACGCCGCCGACATCGACCTGGTCTGGACCAGCGGCCAGCGCTACGACATGGGCCCGATCACCTTCGAGCAGACGCCCAAGCGGATCATCCGCGACAGCCTGCTCGAGCGCTTGGTGTACTGGGAACAGGGCAGCTACTACCACCAGGGCAAGCTCGACCGCTTCCGCGAATCGCTGTCGCGGCTGGATTATTTCGCCAGCATCGACATCGAACCGCAGCCGGACCAGGCGGTCGACGGCCAGGTGCCGGTCAAGGTCGTCCTGACCCCGGCCAAGCGCAGCATCTATACCGCCGGCCTGAGCTACGGCACCGACAGCGGTGCCGGCGTGCGCCTGGGCCTGGAGCGGCGTTACCTCAACGACCGCGGCCACAAGGCCCTGGCCCAGATCGACTTCGCCGAACGCCGCAAGACCGCGACCCTGCAATACCGCATCCCGGCCTTCGCCTGGCTCGACGGCTGGTACACCTTCAGCCTGCAGGGCACCGACGAGCAGACCGACTACATCGATTCGCGCCGCATCGAACTGGTCGCCAGCCGCAGCGGCAAGATCAACCAGCGCTGGACCGCGACCGCCTCGGTGCACGGCCTGCGCGAGCGCTGGGCCTATGCCGACGAGGACGACGACGATCCGACCACGCCGGTCGATTACCGCTCGGCGACCTTCTTGTACCCCTCGTTCCGGGTCGAGTATGTCGATGCCGACGACCGCTTGTATCCGCGCAACGGCATCGCCGCCACCGCGATGCTGCGCGGCGGCCTGGAAAGCGTCGGTTCGGATGCGAACTTCCTGCAGCTGCACACGACCGCGCGCTGGTACAAGGGCCTGGGCCCGCGCAGCCGCCTGATCACCCGCGTCGAACTCGGTCACACCTTCACCGACGCCCTGGTCGACATGCCGCCGACCCTGCGCTTCTACGCCGGCGGCGACCGCAGCATCCGCGGCTACGAATGGCGCGAAGTCGGTCCGCGCATCCCGGCCGTCGACGGCCGCAAGGCCTTCGCGCTCGGCGCCAAGAACGTGGTCACCGGCAGCGTCGAGTACGAGCAGTACTTCAACGACAGCTGGGGCGCGGCGGTGTTCGTCGACAGCGGCAGCGCGTTCGACAACACCCCGAAGTTGCGTACCGGCGTGGGCGTGGGCTTGCGCTGGCGCTCGCCGGTCGGCCCGTTGCGGGTCGACATCGCACGCGGCCTGGACGACCCGGATTCGGGTTTCCAGCTGTATCTCAACATCGGCGCCGATCTCTAAGGCACGCGGCCAGGACGACCCTGCAACGACATGAGCGATACGCCGAAAACTCCCGAACAACTGTTGCTCGAACGCCGCCAGCGCCGCCGCGCGGCGGCCAAGCGCTGGGCCTGGCGCAGCAGCTTCGTCGCCGGGGCCTTGACCCTGTTGATCGCATTCGGCGTGTACTGGTTGATCAGCACGATCGCCGGCCGCGACCTGCTGCTGGCGCAGATCGTCGCGCGCCTGCCGGCCGATTCGACCTTCACCTGGACCGCGGCCGAGGGGCCGGTGTCGGGGCCGCTGACCTTGCGCGGCGTGCGCTTCGCTTACAAGGGCACGGTATTCACCGCCGAGCGCATCTTCGTCGATCCGGCCTTGAGCCCCCTGCTCGGCCGCAAGCTGCGCCTGGACGCTCTGCAGGTCGAGAACGCCACCCTCGACCTGCCCAAGAGCGACGAGCCCTTCGAGTTGCCGAGCTGGCCGGAGGTGCTGCCGCAGATCGAACCGCCGTTGGCTCTGCAGGCCGATGACGTGCGCATCGACGGCTTCAAGCTCAGCCAGCTCGGTGAGCCGCTCATCGACGTGCGCCGCTTGCGCGCCGGGCTCGATGCGCAGTCGGGTAAGTTGCATGTCGAGAAACTCGAAGCGCTGACCGACCGCGGTCGTTTCACCGTGCACGGCGAGTACGAGCCGCGCAACGACTTCAAGACCGACCTGGTCGCCACTGTGGTGCTGCCGAGCGTGCCGGGGCGCACGCCGCCACGGCTGGGCCTGGTCGCGCGCGGCGATCTGTCGCGCATGGACGTCGCCATCGCCGGCGCCGCCCCCGGCCCGGTGCGTGCCAGCCTGACGCTGCGCGGCAAGGACGATCCGCGCTGGCAACTGCGCGCGCGCGCCGATGCGCTCGACATCGGCCTGTTGCTTTCGCCCGACGCCAAGCCCAGCGACACGCCGATGGCGCTGCGTTTCGACGCCGGCGGCGTCGGCGGCAACGCCGATCTCAGCGGCGAATTCCGTCAGGGCGATATGGCGGTGACGGTGCTGCCGTCGAAGATCGCGCTCAAGGATCAGGTGCTCGACGTGCAGCCCCTGGCGCTGAAGCTGTTCGACGGCACCGCGACCCTGCGCGGCCACGCCGATTTCACCGATGCCGACAACGGCCAATTCAAGTTCGCGGTCAACGCAGACAACCTGCGTTGGGGCGGCCAGCCCGCGGCGACCACCGCGTCCGTGGCCGCGATCGCGAAACCTTCGCGCGCGCCGCAGGCGCCGGCCACGCCGGCAGTCGTGCTGGAGACCGCGCAGCTCGGTTTCGCCGGCACCGTCAAGGCCTGGGCCGCGATCGGCAACGCCCGTTTGCTGCGCGACAAGCAGGCCGCGACGGTCGAGTTCGACGGCCGCGGCAACGACCAGCGCATGAGTCTGAAGACGCTCAAGGCGAAGATGCCGACCGGCCAGCTCGACGGCAGCGGCGACGTCGCCTGGGCGCCGGCGCTCGGCTGGAACGTCAAGGCGACGCTGTCGGGTTTCGACCCCGGCTATTTCGCTCCGGAATGGAAGGGCGCGGTCGACGGCCAGCTCGCCAGCACCGGCGCCACGCGCGACGACGGCGGCCTGGAAATTCGCGTCGATGCCGAACGCCTGGGCGGCCGCCTGCGCGACCGGCCGCTCGGCGGCCGCGGCCATTTCGCGATGCACGGCGCCGCGACCGGCAAGAGCGACGACGCCTATGAAGGCGAAGTCGCGCTCAGCCTCGGCGGCAGCCGCGTCGACGCCAAGGGCAAGCTCGCCCAGGCGATCGAACTCGACGCCAAGCTCGCGCCGCTGCAGCTCAACGACCTGTTGCCGAACACCGCCGGCAGCCTCAAGGGCACGCTCAAGCTCAGCGGCGCGCACGATGCGCCCAACATCGATGCCGACCTGACCGGCAGCGGCCTCAAGTACGGCGACTACACCGCCGCGAGTTTCAGCGCCAAGGGTCGGCTGCCCTGGCGCGGCCGTGGCGGCGAACTGGCGCTGCGCGCGAGCGATCTCAACGCCGGCATCGCTTTGTCGTCGCTGAGCGTCGACGCGCGCGGCGCGGTCGAATCGCTGCAACTGCAGGCGCAGGCCGACAGCGAAGTCGCCCAGCTCGCGCTGGCCGGCAACGCCGACAAGCGCGGCGCGACCTGGCAGGGCGCGCTGGCCTCGCTGCAGTTGACGCCGAGCAAGGGCGCATCGTGGCGTCTGCAGCAGGCCGCGCAGTTCCATTGGGACGGGCGCAATGGCGCGTTGACGAATGCCTGCCTGGCCTCGAGCAGCGGCGGTTCGTTGTGCGCCAGCGCGGACTGGCCGCGGCGCGGTGTCGAACTCAAGGGACAGGGGCTGCCGTTGTTGTTGGCGCAGGCCTATCTGCCCGAGCGCGCCGACAAGCGGCCGTGGCTGTTGCGCGGCGAGATCGCGCTCGACGGCGAACTGCGTCCGGTCGGCAATGGTTGGCGCGGTCAGGTCGAAGTCAGTTCGAGCGGCGGCGGCCTCAAGTTCAGCGAACGCGCGCGCCGTGAGCTGCTGCGCTACAACGCCCTGTCGCTGAAGGCGACCTTCGACCCGAACAAGCTCAACGCCGAACTCAAGGCCGGTTTCAACGACGACGGCCACATCGACGCCAAGGTCGCCACCGGCTGGGACGCGTATGCGCCTCTGTCCGGCGACGTCGCGGTCGACACCGACGAGCTGACCTGGCTGGAGATGTTCTCGCCCGACATCGTTGAACCCAAGGGCCGCCTGGAAGGCCGCATCAGCCTGGCCGGCACGCGCTCGCAGCCCTTGCTCGGCGGTCAGGCGCAACTGAGCCAGTTCACCACCGAGCTGCCCGCGCTCGGCATCGTCCTGCAGAACGGCAACGTCCGCCTCGATGCGCAGAGCGACGGCAGCGCGCGCATCGCCGGCAGCGTGCGTTCGGGCGAAGGCACCTTGAACATCGACGGTACCCTCGGCTGGCAGGGCGACGACACGCCGCTGGTGCTCAATCTGCGCGGCACCAACGTGCTCGCCTCCGACACCCGCGACCTGCATGCGATCGCCAACCCCGACCTGACCGTGCGCTACGCCGCCAAGCAGCCGCTGCAGGTCACCGGCACGGTCACCATTCCGACCGCGCGCATCGACCTGGAGCGCCTCGACCAGGGCGTGTCGGTGTCCGAGGACGTGGTCGTGCTCGACCCGGTCGACCCGGAAGACACCGGCGCTTCGCCGCTCGACCTCGACCTGACCCTGGTCGTCGGCGAGCAGGTCAAGCTCAACGGCTTCGGCCTCGACGGCAAGCTCGGCGGCCAGATGCGGGTGCGTTCGCGCCCGGGCCGCGAAATGACCGCGAACGGTGCGCTCAACGTCGAAGGCCGCTACACCGCTTACGGCCAGAAACTGCAGATCACCCGCGGCCGCCTGGCCTGGAACAACGGCCCGGTGTCGGACCCGATCCTCGATGTGCGTGCCGAACGCGAAGTCGGCGCGGTCACCGCCGGCGTCGACATCAGCGGCCGGGTCAGCTCGCCTCAGGTCAACGTCTGGTCGAACCCGGCCAGCTCGCAGTCCGAGGCCTTGGCTTACCTCGCACTCGGCCGGCCGCTGTCGTCGGTCAGCGGCGACGAAGGCCGCCAACTCAACGCCGCCAGCGCCGCGTTGTCGGCCGGCGGCGGCATGCTCGCCTCGCAGCTCGGCGCCAAGATCGGCCTCGACGATGCCGGCGTGATGGAAAGCCGCGCGCTCGGCGGCTCGGTGCTCGGCGTCGGCAAATACCTGTCGCCGCGTCTGTATGTCGGCTACGGCGTGTCCCTGCTCGGCACCGGCCAGGTACTGACCTTGAAATATCTGCTGCGCAAGGGCTTCGACATCGAGATCGAGTCGAGCACGATCGAGAACCGCGCTTCGATCAATTGGCGCAAGGAAAAGTAAGCGGGTGCTTGGGATTCACGCAGCACACATTGCCTGACAAGGAGCGTGTAACAACCCTGTCTTGGCCGTCGCTCAAACAAGCGATGCAGTGCATGGGGGGGGCGGTGATGCAATCGGCAGTCGGTATTGGAAGCCAGAGCCGAGACAGCGACATGGCGTCTTCGGCAACTCTGCCGATAGGGTCGCCTATCTATTGCGCCGACCTTGCCTGGTGCATTTGCCTCGTTACGAGACAGTTCCGCGCCTGCCCGCGAGTCGTATCGCGAAAATTTCGGGGATAGCCAGCTTGATGACTAGCAAAGGATTAGTAGTCGTTAGATGCGTAGCGTTAGGGCTTGGATTGTCCTACATGGCTCGCGAGCTATCCGAACACCTGATGGCTGCCTTTCCGCATCATGCACCCGAAATTGATTGCGGTATCGGTCTGATACTCGTTTCTTGCGTTGGCATCTTCTGCCTCGGGCCGATCTTTCGTTGCTATACCGACCGGCCTGGTAAGAGCGAAGGCGACGATACGTTGAGAGATCGGGCGGCGGCGGACGAAGGCGATGGCCAATAGCTAGGATGAGCTTTCTGCCGGGAGCCCTGTTGCGGGTCGTGCCGCGAAGGCCGTCTGAATCCAAGGAGGTGGCGATGTACAAAAAGATTTCGAGATGGTTCTACGCTCTGTTTACGCTCTCGATCTTTGCGAGGTGCGTTTTCTACGTTGGGATAAAGTTGTACCTCGGAGAGCCGATCAGCGGAACGGATGCTGCGGTAGCAGGCGGGATCGGCGCGGTATCGCTTTATTTGAGCTATATGTTCTTCAGCAAGATATTCGAGCGAGCCGATGCCGGATGCTCTCTGCCGAATGAAGACTAGACCATGTTCATTCGCCGTCGTGAGTACGGCCCCGTGCCCCGCAGGCTGCGGGTTTGCGAGCCCATGAGATACCGATCTGGCGATCGGCCCGGTAACGACGGGTAGCGACGTCCCGACTCCGGGTATTGTGATGCTTGCTCCAGATGATCCTGCTGCGACTGGCCGAGGAGACTTGTGAAGAAATTTGCCGTTGCCGTGGTGCTTCTCGGGCTGTACTTTCTCGGCGTAGTAGCGGTGTGGCACGTCCCTGCTCTCAAGAGCAGTGGGTTGACCGTCGTTTTCGCTCTTGTGTGGTTCTTTGTTGTCACCAAGACAGTATCTTGCATCGCCGCAAAGCTTGGTTGGACTGAACCCGAGCCGAGGTAAGGCGTAAGGTGGGTTAAACCCGCTTTACAAGTGGTGGCGATGTATAAGCCGTCCCTCGACCCGCCGCGAAGGGCGAGGCATTCGACTTGAAGATGTGTTCATCAACTTCGTTCTCAGCTATGTTCTGGGCGTCGGAACGGTATCGCCAGGCGCTCGGCCATTGAGCCGATATCCTGAAATGGCCGCGTTCGTTGCAGCGGCGCAGTTTTCGGTCGGCGCGGCTCATCCAGTCTGGCAGCTGACCTGTCTGGCCGGCTTCTGCAATGGTCTGCAGTAAAATCGTGAACATTACGTTGATCGCGTCTTGCGCGAATATCACGCGGAAATAAAAGTACCCATGACACCTTCGCCATTAGTCCGCCATATAGGGGTCGCTAGTGTCTCGCTAGCGATCTCGTTGGGCACAGTGTGGCTGTATGCGCGCTTGGGGCAGCCGCGCCTGGGTGCGATCTACGAACTCCTGTTTCTTGTCGGCATATACGCAGGGTTTATATGGGCTAGCTGGCCCCTATTTGCTGAACAAAGCACGCTGGAAAAAGCCGTGGGGCGGATCATTTTTTCAGGGCTTGCAACGGCGACTTGGTTGCTTCTCAGTTTTTGTGCGGCTGTTGCGCTTCAACTTACGATGGGTGGGAGCCTATAAGCAGCGGCACGAGAATTGTCGGGTGTCGGTTTCTACTCGTTTCTTCAGCTGACTTCTTTATCAGGGGCCGATATTTCCCTGCTTCCAAGACAGGGGCTGGAAGAATAAAGGCATGATGCCCAAGCTAAAGGAGTTCTCCACGATGAATCTGCGCGAACATGCTGTGTTGATGGCCGGCTACAACCGTTGGATGAACGACAAGGTGTATGCGGCGGCCGCGCGGTTGCCGCACGAGGCGGTGGCCGAGGATCGCGGTGCGTTCTTCGGTTCGATCCTGCGCACGCTCAATCACCTGCTGGCCGCCGATCTGATCTGGCTGCACCGTTTCGCCCGCTTTCATCCGACACGTTTCGAGGCCTTGGAGCAGAATCGCACCACGGCGCCGCCGACCGCCATCGATCAGCTGCTGCACGATCGTCTCGCGCCCTTGCAAGCGCAGCGAAGCGAACTCGATGCGCGGATCGAGGCGTGGGCCGGGTGCTTGACCGATGCGGATCTCGACCACGTGCTGGTCTATGCAAATACCAAGGGCGTCGTTTCGCATCGCGATTTCGGCGGCCTGTTGATGCATTTCTTCAACCACCAGACCCATCACCGCGGCCAGGTCACGACCTTGTTGAGCCAGGTCGGCGAGGATGTCGGCGCAACCGATTTGATGTTGCTGCTGCCGCAACACGCGCCGGACTAAGGGCCGAGGTTTCGCTGGGTTGCTGCGTCAGCGGCTTCGCCCGCGATGCGGCCTGAATGCGCGGCGCCTTTCGCGCAAATCCGCGCGCAGTGCACGAATCCGGGCCATGCGAGCGGCGGCTCCGTGCAGATGGCCGATGCTGTCGCCGCGACAGCGAAATGTTTTGACGCGCCACGCTCGTGTCGTCGTTACGCAGCATTCCTGCTTCCGGATTGTGCGCGCAGTCACGACTCGCGCGTGCGACTACGCGCAGGCCGCGCGCGTGGTTGCGACGAGCTGTGCTAACGAAGCGTGGGCAAGGCTTGCACGCACTGCGCTTGCACATGCGTTGGCGTCGCGCTTGGCCGTGCGCAAGCTGCGAATGGCGAGGACGCGTCACGATTGCATGGGTATCATCCGGCCCGCCGGATCGTGGGGAGACGATCGTGCCGATCGGCGACGGCTCATACGCAGGACGCTCATCCATACGCCATTCACTGGCGCGGGCGCAGAGGTTCGCGCCACAGGGGGAACCATCATGCAGACACCTCGCTTCACCACGACCGTGTTGTGGCTTTCGATCGCACTGAGCTTGAGCGCCTGCGGAGGCGGCGGTGGCGACAAGAAGGGCGGCGAAACTTCGCCGGCCCCGGGCACGCCGCCCGGTACGCCGCCGGCCACGCCGCCCGCGCCGCCGCCGGGAGCGGCTGCGCTGGAGATCGCTCAACTCGAACTCGCCCAGACCCATGTGCTGCCGGAAGCCGGGCTGAGCTGGAGCCTGCGCCAGGCCAACGAGCGTTTGCACTTGGTCGGTGGACGCGAAGCGCTCGCGCTGCTGCGTCTGTCGGCGGATAACCTCGGTAATCCGCAGTTGGAAGGCTGGGCCAACGGCGTCCAACTCGGCACCGTTGCGCTGTCGGCTTCGATTCCCGCCACCGAGGCCGGCGGCGCGGCCTATCCGGGCGCGCGCTACAGCGCGAGCTTGCCGGCCGCATGGCTGGTGCCCGGTTTGCAGTTGCGCGTGCGCGCCGACAATTACCGCGCCAGCGCTTTCCGCACGCCCACGATCGGTGCCGACAGTCCGGTGACTCTGCGCGTGCTGCCGATGTATCTGTTCGGCGCGAACGAGAGCAACTCGGTACCGTTGGCGACCTCCGGCGCGCCCGATGCCGCCACGGTGACCGAGATCTTCGCGAAATGGCCGGTGGCCAGCGTGGTCGCGCAGAACCATCCGGGGCAGCGCGCGGTGTGGCCGACCTTGTCGATCAAGCCGAACGGCGGCAAGCCGGCGTACTTGGCGCGCAGCACCAACGACGAGCAGGGCAGTTACCAGATCATGGGCGCCGCCTTGGACTTGCTCGGCGGGCTACTCGGCGCCAACGGCGAATCTTCGGGGCCGGTGCAGTATTACGCGCCGCTGATTCTGTTCGATGCCACCGGTAAGCTGAAGCATCCCGGTGGCGGCCTGGGTTCGATCGGCGGCGACACCGGCGTCGGCGATCACGGCTATTCGGGCATCTTCATCCACGAGCAGGGCCATGCGATGGGCCTGCCGCATCAGGGCGGCGCCTACACCGACGGCAAGTATCCCTATCTGGCCGGCAGCTTGAATGGATCGGTCTGGGGCTACGACAGCACGCGCAAGGAGTTCCTGGCGACGTTCGTGCCGGCCACCGCCTCGCGTTACAGCAAGTGCGCCGGCGATACCTTCGACAGCACGCCCCGCCAGCTCGATGCGCAAGGCCGCTGCATCAAGCAGGACCCGATGCAGAGCGGCGCCGGCGACGAAGCGCGCGGTTATCGTTTTGCGACCTTCTCCGATTACAGCGTCGCGATGATGCAGCGCCATCTGGAGGGCACCACCTCGACCGACAAGAACGGCGCGCGCGTGTACTCCGGCGGCAGCATCGTCGCCGATGCCGGCTTCCCCGGCGGTTACAAGCGCTGGGACGGCATCGACCGGCGCTGGATCGAGGTTGCGCCGAAGACCACGGACAACGGCCTGTACGGCTTCAACCAGGGTTTGCCGGAGCAACGCGACGTAGCGGTGCAGGCGATCGCGATCGCCTACAGCCGGGCCGGTACGGCCAACGTTTCGCAGATCTATCCGCCGATGGGGTTCCGCGGCAACCTGCTGCGCTACATCGATCCCATCGACGCGGCGCAGCGCGCCAGCATCGTGCCGAACACCGGGACGTATCCGTGGTACTGCCATAACGGCGGCTGCGACTACACCTTGCGCGTGACCTACGCCGGCGGCGGCGTGCGCCATGTGCTGCTGCAGGGCGGGTTTCGTCCCTGGTTCGGCCCGACCACCGCGCCATCGGCCAGTACCGGCGATCCCAACAACGGCGACAGCTTCCGCACTTGGGTGGTCAACGTGCCGGCCGACAAGGCGATCACGCGGATCGAACTGCTGGATTCGCCGAAGGGCTGGGAAGGCCTGCCGGCTGCGCCGACGGTGTTGTTGTCGCGGCAAGTGCCGGCGGTGAGCGCCCGCGCCACCGAAGCCGGCGCGAACGATGCCGCCTGCATCGAGTTGGCCACCGTCGCGGTGCCGCTCAAGGCCGCGCCGGAGCCGCGCTGCGCGTCGACGCCGCGTCCGGCGGCGTTGCCGGCGAGCGAGGCGTCCGCATCGCAACCGGCGGCGGACCTGCGTCTGCGCGATTGGCTCAGCAGCCTGCTCCGGCGCTGAGGCCCGCGCGTCGCTATAGCGCCATGCCCCGTCCGCAGCCGCGGCGGGGCATGCGCCATGCATCGGCGCGAACCGCGCCGACCCACCGAAGCTGCAGGACCGTTCGGCCGCGTGCCGCGCCGAACGTAGCGTCGTCTATCCGCCGCAGGCGTCGCGTATGAGCTGCACGTTGCGTTCGACCTCGCTGCCGTCCGGCCGTGCTTCGCCGATGGTGCGCAGCAGGCCGTCGAGCGTCGCCCGCGCCTGGCCGCGCTGCGGCCCGCCGCAACGCACCTGCGCCGCATAGGCCTGGGCGCGCCAGCCGATCTCGCGCAGCTTTTCGTCGGTGGTCGGCAGCTCGGACAGCGAATCCAGATGGGCGAGTGCGGCGGCGTCGCCGGACAGCGCCTGCACCTGGGCCAGGTCGAGTTCGGCGTGACGGGTGTTCGGATGGCGCTCGCCGTAACCCTTGCGGGTCAGGCCGACCGCGCGCTGCAAATG
This sequence comes from Lysobacter sp. CA196, assembly GCF_052078695.1. NCBI lineage: Bacteria > Pseudomonadati > Pseudomonadota > Gammaproteobacteria > Lysobacterales > Lysobacteraceae > Lysobacter > Lysobacter sp. CA196. The sequence goes on from NZ_JBQJIN010000015.1 coordinate 32,839, forward strand.
ATCGATGCCCCGGTCGCGTTCGTCCAAGGCGATCTCGACGTCGCCGAGCAAGCGCTCGGTATCGCCGAGCAGGCCGTGTTCGGCGCCGAACTCGGCCGCGCGCAAGGTACGGATCTCGTCGAGCAGCATCCGCGCCAGGGTGTTGCGGCCGGTCGCATGCAGCACTGTCGCCTGCGCGAACAAGGCCTCGGCCAGGCGGCCGCGGTCGAGGTGCTTGCGCGCGATGGTCACCGCGTATTCGAGTTCGCTCAAGGCGCGGTCGACGTCGCCGCGTTCCCAGGCGACCAGGCCGAGGCTGCTGTGCAGGCCGGCGAGGTCGGAATGATCCACGCCCAGGCGGGGGGTCAGCACGTTGCGCAGTTGCTCCAGCTCGATCTGCGCCTGCACATACTGGCCTTGTTCGACGTGGAAGGCGGCGAGCTGGCGGCGCACGGCCAGGGTCGCCGGATGCTGGCCGCCGTTGACTTCCAGGGCGATCGTGAGCGCTTCCTTGGCGTCGCGTTCGGCGTCGTTGAGCTGGCCGAGGTCGCGGCGCAGGGCCGCCAGGTTGCGACTGATCTCGACCTGCAGCGGATGGCGGTCGCCGACGCTCTGCTGCAGGCGCCGGCGCGCCTGCTCGAAGCCGTGCAGGGCCTGGCGGCTCTGCCCGGCATCGGCCTGCAGGCTGGCGAGGTCCATCAGGTTCTCGACTTCGATGACGTCGCTGTTCTCGAGCATTTCGCGGCGTAATGCCAGCGAGCGCTCGAACAGCTGGCGCGCGCCCTGGCGTTCGCCGTTGGCCTGGCGGCAGCGGCCGAGTTCGGAATAGAACTCACTGGCCTGGTTCGGCAACTGCGCCTGTTCGCGTCGGGCCAGATCGAGCCCGGGCTGCATCAACGCCGCGCATTCGCGCGGCTGAGCGAGCAGACGCAGCACCTTGCCGCGCTGGGTGATCGATTCCAGGCGCAGGCTTTCGGGAATGTCGTCGTCGATGCCGGCGATGATGCTGGCCTGGCGGTCGAGCAACGCGCGCGCTTCGTTGTAGTCGCCCAGGCTGGTGCGCATGCGCGCGATCACCCCGAACAGCTCGGCACGTGCGCGCGGTTGCCGCGCGAGTTCGCGGGTGCCGCGGATCACCGAGGCGTCGAGCAGGCCGCGCAGGTCCAGCGCCTCGCCTTCCGGGGTGCCGCGGGCGCTTTCGAACAGGCCGACCATGAAGTCCTGCATCGCCTGGGCGCGGCTGGCTTCGCCGACCGCTTCGCGCGCCTGCCAGGCGACGATGCCGAGCGCGGCGCTGAGCACCACCGTGACCAGGACCGCGGTCGCCAAGGCCCAGCGGTGGCGGGCGACGTATTTGTTGAAGCGGTAGCGCAGGCTCTGCGCCCGCGCCAATACCGGCCGTCCGGACTCGAAACGCTGCAGGTCCAGCGACAGCGCTTCGACCGAGGGATAGCGCTGTTCGGGGCGCTTGGACAGGGTCTTGAGAACGATGTTGTCGAGGTCGCCGCTGAGCTGGCGGGCGAGACGGCGCACCGAATTCGGGTCGACCTCGGCATCGTCGGTGTCGACGTAGCGCAGCACCGCCTGCGAGGGACGCAGCGGGTCGGCGGCGAGGATCGCTTCTTCCCACTCGGCGTCGGTCTGGCGCTTGAGCCGATAAGGTTTGGAATCGGTGAGCAGCTCGTACAGCACCACGCCGAGCGAATACACGTCGGTCATGGTGGTGACCGGCTCGCCGCGCACCTGTTCGGGCGCGGCGTAGTGCAGGGTGAAGGCGCGCGCGCCGGTGCGGGTCTGCTCGGGCAGCGGCACGTCGTTGCTGTCGAGCAGCTTGGCGATGCCGAAGTCGAGCAGGCGCACGTCGCCGGCCGGCGTAACCATGATGTTCGACGGCTTGAGGTCGCGGTGGACGATCAGATTGGCGTGGGCGTGGCTGACCGCGTCGCAGATCTGCTGGAACATGCGCAGGCGTTTGTCGAGCGGGGTGCGCTGATTGCGGCAGTAGTCGGTGATCGGCTCGCCCTCGACGTATTCGAGGGCGAGGTAAGGCAGGCCGTCGCGGCTGATGCCGGCGTCGAGCAAACGGGCGATGTGCGGATGCGCCAGGCGCGCGAGGATCTGCCGTTCGCGGGTGAAGCGCGTGCGCAGGTTGGTGTCGGCCAGGCCAGGACGCAGCAGCTTCAGTGCGACCCGGCGCTGGTACAGGCCGTCGGCGCGCGAGGCCAGCCAGACCTGGCCCATGCCGCCTTCGCCGAGCAGGCTTTCCAGGCGATAAGTGCCGACCTCGACGCCCGGGCGCATGCCGGTGTTCTGCGGCGCGACCAGCGGCTCGGAAAGAAAATCCTCGTGGCCGTCTTCGAGCGCGATCAGTTCGGCGAGTTGATCGGCGAGTTCGGCGTCGTCGGCGCGCAGCTCGCGCAGGCGTTCGGCGCGCGCGACCGGGTCCAGCTCGAGCAGCGCGTCGAGCAGAGGGGACAGGCGTTGCCAGCGTTCGGCATCCATGCGCGGTCAGTCGGTTGCGATACGACGGTCGTCGGCGATGGGGATCATCACGGTGCGCATGGTTTGCGGGCGCGCTGGGCGGCGGCAGCCGGGGCGGTGACGGAATGCGGCACGCGCGGACCGTGCGTCAGCGGTTGGGCTCGTCTTGCAGCGAGGCCAACAGGAACAGACGGGCCTTCTGCCAATCGCGGCGGATGCTGCGTTCGGAGCGTTGCAACAGCGCGGCGATTTCCAGTTCCGACAGGCCGGCGAAATAACGCAGCTCGACCACCTGGGCGAGGCGCTGATCGACGGCGGCCAATTTGGTCAGGGCGGTGTCCAGGCCGAGCGTGTCCTCGTCCAGGCGCAGGCCGCCTTCGACGTCGTCGGGCAACTCGGTGACGCGGTGCAGATCGCCGCCGCGCTTCTGGGCCAGACGCTGGCGCGCGTAATCGACCACCACGCTGCGCATCGCCGAGGCGGCGTAGGCGAAGAAATGCGCGCGATCGTCGAACTGGGCTTCGCGGCGGCCGACCAGCTTGAGGTAGGCCTCGTGCACCAGCGCGGTCGCATCCAGGGTCTGGCCGTGCTGGCCGGCGAGCTGGCGCCGCGCCATGGTGTGCAACTCCTGGTACAGAGTCGCGAGCACGCGATCGAGTGCACCGCGATCGCCTTCGCGGGCGGCATCCAACAGGATCGTGATGTCAGCGCTTTCGGCCATATCGCCCCTCGACTCGGTGGAGACTATAGCGCGTTCATCTTCACATGATAGCGATAGCGGTGGCATCGCCCGCGCCGTGCCCGCGCCGTCCGTCCGGAACCGCGGCCTAGCGTCCTCGGATGGCGCCATCCCGGACGGGCGGGCGCGGCCGGGTCGCCGCTTCAGCGTTGGCAGTGCCCGCACCAGACCGTGGTGCGCTGGCCGATGCTGGCCTGCTTGAGCGGCCGACCGCAGCGCGAGCAGGGTTCGCCGCCGCGGCCGTAGGCCGACAGCTCCTGCTCGAAATAGCCCGGCGCGCCGTCCGGGCTGATGAAATCGCGCAGGGTCGTGCCGCCGCGCTGGATGGCGTAGGCCAGGATGTCCTTGATCGAGGCCGCGAGCTCGGCGTAACGCTCGCGCGAGACCTTGCCGGCCGCGCGCAGCGGCGACACCCCGGCCGCGAACAAGGCCTCGGCGGCGTAGATGTTGCCGACCCCGACCACCACCCGCTGGTCCATCAGGAAGGTCTTCACCGGGGCCTTGCGGCCGCGGCTGAGTTCGAACAGGTAATCGCCGCCGAACCCGTCCGAGAGCGGTTCCGGGCCGAGCTCGCGCAGCAGTTCGTGGGTTTCGCCGGGCGGCTGCCACAGCAGGCAGCCGAAGCGGCGCGGGTCGTTGAAGCGCAGCACCTGGTCGGAGTCGAGCAGCAGGTCGACGTGGTCGTGCGCGCGCACCGGCGTGTCCGCGGGCAGCACGCGCAGGCTGCCGGACATGCCCAGGTGCAGCAGGGCGCTGCCGGCGGCGGTGTCGAGCAGCAGGTACTTGGCGCGGCGGCGCACCGCGTCGATGCGCTCGCCCGGCAGGGTGTCCTCGATCTGCAGCGGGATCGGCCAGCGCAGGTCGGGGCGGCGCAGGATCGCGGTGACGACGCGGCGGCCTTCCAGGTGCGGCGCCAGGCCGCGTCGGGTGGTTTCGACTTCAGGCAATTCAGGCATGCGGCAAGGGTACTATCCCGGCCAGGCCGCGCATCGTTCGAAGGCCGAAACTGGGAGTCGCTTCATGCCGCACGCGCCCGCGTCCGAGGAAGCCGCCGCACACCGGTCCCGGCTCGCCGTAAAGGCGCCGGACGAACCGCTCGCCGCGAAGGCGCCGCACGACCCGGCCGCGCACCCGCCGGGCCGGCGTTTGCGCAGTTTCGCCACCGCCGAGATCGACATGGCGATCGACGCCCTGGGTTGGCGCGGCAACCGCATTCACGCCGGCGTGCACCTGGCGCGCAAGGGGCTGCGGCGGGTCCGCGCCACGCTCGCCCTCGGCGGCGGTGCGCTCGGTCCGGGCGCGGCGCTGGTCGACCGCGAGCTGCGGCGGCTCAATCGCGACTTGTCGGTATTGCGCGACGCGCATGCGCTGGTCGAAACCCTGGACCGTCTGCTGCGCCTGCCGCTCGAGGCCGAAGTCCGCACCTTGCTGCGCCGCGCCCGCCGCCGGGCCGCGCAAGCGCGGGCGTTGGTCGCGCGCCAGGCCCGCGCCGATGACCCCGAACTCGGCGCGCGCCGTTCCCTGTTGCGGGTGTTGCGCGCGGCATTACGGGCCCTGCCCTGGGACGACCTGGCGCCGGAGGATTGGCGCGGCGCGGTCACCGCCAGCCTGGCGCGGGTCGCGCGCTGCGCCGAGCGCGCGCGCCGCGGCGGCCTGGATGAGCACTGGCACGACTGGCGCCGGCGCGCGCGGCGCTTGTCGCAGCAGCAGCGCGCCTTGAAGGCGGCCCGGCTCGGCCGCGACGCGCCGAAGTTCGACAAGCACACGATCGAGCGCCTGGGGGCCGCCCAGGACCTGAACCTGCTGCTCGATCATTGCGGGCGCCGTTCGGTGTTCGGCAAGGCCGATCGCGGCGCCTTGCGGCGCTACGCCGAAGGCGAGCTGGCGCGGTCGCGCGGGGAGATCGTGAACGGGGGCGGGGAGCGGATCGGTCCGGAGTAGCGGGCCGGGTTTCGCTGGCCCGTTGGTTGGGCTCCGCGGCTGCTTGGCCCTCACCCCAACCCTCTCCCGCAAGCGGGAGAGGGGCCAAGCGGATGCCGGCCGGGCTGCCGCGACCGCCGGTCGGCGGCGCCAGCTGAACCCCTTCAGCCGCGCCCGTTGCGGGCGTCCTTGCCCGTTGGAATAAACGACCCCATCACATCGCAGAGCCGTACTGGCGCGAAGGGTCCGCGCCGGGTGGCATCATTTGTTCAGGACCGGCCGCTTCGGGCCGGCCCCCGTGGTCTGTCGGAGTTTCGAAATGCCCGCTTCCCTGATCGATTTCCTCGCCGGCGGCCTGGTCCAGGCCGGCTTCTGGGAACTCGCCGTGTACTTCCTCGCGGTCACCCAGCTCACCATCATGTCGGTGACGCTGTACCTGCACCGCTCGATGGCGCACCGCTCGGTCGATTTCCATCCCGCGCTGGCGCACGTGTTCCGTTTCTGGACCTGGCTGACCACCTCGATGATCACCAAGGAGTGGGCGGCGATCCATCGCAAGCACCACGCCAAGTGCGAGACCGAGGAAGACCCGCACAGCCCGCAGTTCAAGGGCATCGACACGGTCATGTGGCGCGGCGTCGAGCTCTACCGCGAAGCGCGCGGCGAGCGCGAGGACATCGAGAAGTACGGCAAGGGCTGCCCGGACGACTGGATCGAACGCAAGCTCTACACCCCGCACGCGACCAAGGGCCCGGTGCTGCTGCTGTTGCTCAGCTTCGTTCTGTTCGGCTTCGCCGGCGTGGCGATCTGGGCGCTGCAGATGGTGTGGATTCCGTTCTGGGCCGCCGGCGTGGTCAACGGCCTCGGCCATTGGTGGGGCTATCGCAACTTCGAGACCACCGACACCGCGACCAACCTGACCCCGTGGGGTTTCTGGATCGGCGGCGAAGAGCTGCACAACAACCACCACGCCTTCCCGAGCTCGGCCAAGTTCGCCCTGCGCAAGTGGGAGTTCGACATCGGCTGGACGGTGATCCGCGGCTTGCAGGCGGTGCGCCTGGCCAAGGTGCTGCGGGTCGCGCCGACCCTGGACGTGCGCCCGAACATCGCCATGCCGGACACCGAAACCCTGCGCGCGCTGCTTGCGATCCGCTTCCAGGCGATGACCGACTACTACCGCAGCGTGACCTTGCCGACCCTGCGCGAAGAAGCCGCGCACGCCGGCGACCGCATGCGCACTCTGCCGCGCCGTCTGCGCAAGGGCCTGGCCGACGGCGGCCGCTGGCTCGACGACGGTGCACGCGCGCGCCTGCAGAACTGGATCGACGAGCGCCCGCGCATGGCGACCCTGGCCGAATTCCGCCAGCGCCTGGCGCAGGTGCTCGACGACCGTTCGCACGATGCGCAGGCCACCTTGAACCGCTTGCACGCCTGGTGCGTCGACGCCGAAGCCAGCGGCATCCAGTCGCTGCAGGCATTCTCCGCGCGCATGAAGGGCTACGCCCTGGCGCCGGCGCGCCACTGACCGATCCAGGCCGGTGCGCCGGCTGGGTGGTTCCGATAAAAACCCGCGCAGCGATGCGCGGGTTTTTTGTTGCCGCGCGCGCCGCAGGCCGCCAAGGCCGCGATGATGCGGGCCGCCGGCCCTCGCAGCGGCCAGCTCAGGACCGCGACGCTCATCAGCATTTGCCGGCCGGCGAGGGTGTAGCGTGCCGGGCAATGGAATCGCCGCGCCGGACCGCGTCCCGCGCCGCATAAGGAGATGCCGCATGCGCAGGGACATTGTTGCCCGAGTCATCGCCGCCGCCCGCGTGCCGTATTCGCCCCTCTCATTCCCGCCTGCCTGCGCCGCCTTGCGCCGCACGCGAGCGCCGTCATTCCAAGGACGAATCCGCCACCCGTGAACGCGTCGCGCCAGGGACGGGGCCGCGCTTCAAGCACAGGAGACAGAACAGATGAAGGTATTCCGTAGCAAGCGCATCAAGCTGCTCATGCTGGCCTCGTTGTTCGCCGCTGGAATCGGTTTTGGCGTAGCCCAGGCCGACAGCCCCTACCGCGAAGGTTGCCCGCCGAAGGCCGGCTGCAAGTACGGCGGCCAGCGCGTCGGCTGCTGCATGCTGCCCTGAGGACTCCAGACCATGCAGACCTTTCGCAGCACCCGCATGAAGTACCTGGCGCTCGCGGCGCTGTTCGCCGCTTCGGTCGGTTTCGGCGCGGCCCAGGCCGACAACAAGTACGCCGAGGGCTGTGCGCCCAAGGCCGGCTGCCAGTTCGGCGGCAATCGCTTCGCCTGCTGCATGGACGATTCCTGATCCCTGCCCAGCGATGATCCGTGCGTGACCGGCCTTGCGCCGTGCGCACCCGTGTTGCCGGCGTCGCCTCCGCGCGCCGCCGGCAACCCGATCGGCCGAGCGGCGGCGCAGGATCCCGCGATCCGCGGCCCGGGCTTGCCTGGCGCCGCCGCCCGCGTCAGGCTGCGCGGCGAAGCCGCCGCTCCCGGCGTCACCCGGTTCCCGCGCATGCGTCGACTGATTGCGATCGCGTTCTGTTTTCCGCTGTTGAGCGCGGCCCAGCAAGTCGTCTCCACCGGCGACTACCTGTCGCGCATGGACGGCGACCAGGACGGCAAGATCTCGCTGCTCGAATACCAGGACTGGCTCAGCTACGCCTTCGACGCGATGGACGCCAATCGCGACGGCCTGCTCGACGCGCAGGAACAGCCCGCGAGCGGTCGCGGTGCGCGCGCCGCGCTGTCGCGCGAGCAGCACCGCCAGACCCTGGCCGAGCGTTTCGGCAAACAGGACCGCAACCGCGACGGCTGGCTCGATGCGCGCGAACTGGCCTCGCCGCCGCAGTGAGCGCCGGCCTGCGCGCGCGGCCGGATCGTTAAGCGCGGGGCGAGCGCAGGCCGATGCGATGCGCATCCGGCCCATTCTTCGCAGCCCGTCGCAATGCCCGGATCGCGCAATTGCCGCAGCCGCACGGCGCGTGATACCTAGTCGCGATGAATTACGCATTGCCCCGCGGCGAACTCGATACGCTGTTCGCCGGCCCCCAATCGGTCACCTCCGAACAACGCCGCGAACTGGCCGAACTGATCGTCGAACGGCTGCGCCACGTCCACGGCGAGCGTCTGCTCGCGGTCGCCCTGTACGGTTCGACCGCGCGCGAAGGCGACGGCCCGTACTCCGACGTCGAACTGTGGGCGGTGCTCGACGACGACGCCCTTGGCGCCGACTACGACGAAACCCTGGAATGGGTGCACGGCCGCGGCAAGGCCGAGCTGAACCTGATGTCGCGCACCGCCATCGAGGCCTATGCGCGCGAGGTCGACGAAGGTTGGGCGCTCAGCCACGGCCAGTTCGTGCATGCGCGCGCGCTGTGGATCGCGCCCGATCACGGCGCTCTGGTCGAGACCCTGCGCTCGCTCGCTTCGCATCCGAACGACGAGGCGGTCGACGCGGCCCTGGCCGAAATCGTCGTCGGCGAGCTGTACGAACTGGTCGGCAAGCTGCGCAATCGCTATGCGCGCAAACCGCTGTCCCTGCTCGCCTGCGAGTTCGCTCAGCACCTGGCCTGCCTGATCGGTCTGGCCGAGCGGCACGTGTTCGCATCGAGCGGAACCATGTTCGACGAGGCCGCCGACCTGCCCGGGCCGGACGGCGCGGCGCAGTTGTTCGGTCTGGTCGGCCAGGGCGATCTGCGCGACGAAGTGGTGCTGAGCATGGCCGTGGAGCGGGTCTGGACCGGCCTCGAAGAATGGGCGCATGGCGCCGCCTTGCACGAGGCCCTGGAGCGTCGCTGCGCGGCTTCGCAGCGCTGAACGGCGGCGATCCGGTACAGTCCGCATCGTCGACGGGACCGCTGTGGGCGGATTGGGCGTGCTTGCGTGGGCGCGACGCGCGCATCGCCGCCTAGATCCTGCGCAGTGCCGTCGACCATGCCGATTCCAGTTTCGCGATCGATCGACGAGGGCCTCACACCATGGGCCGACTGCTGCACCCTTGGTTCGCCGAAGCGCGCCTCGTCGCCGCGCGCGGCGGCGCATGGCGGCGCGGCCGCGTCACCTTGGCCGCGGCGATCGCGGCCATCGCCTTGCCGCTGGCGTTGCGCGGCTGGGGCGGCGATGCCGCCGTCCTGGTCGCGGCCCTGCCGCGCCTGATCGAACGCTTGCCGCTGCCGTTCGGCCTGCTGGCCATTGCGGCAGCGTATGCGGTCGCGCGGGGCCGCTTGATCGCGCTCGACGAGTACCTGCGCCTGGGCTGGTGGTCGGCGGCGCCGATCGAGCCGGCGCGGGCGACGCGCAGCTTGGTCGTATTGGCCGGCCTGGCGACGTTGACGGCGATGGCGTTCGTCGCCGCGGTATTGGCGGCCTGCGGCGGCGAACCTGCCAGCTTGCGCAGTGCCTATTGGATCGTCGACGGCGGGCTCGCGCTCGGTGCCGTGCTCGGTGTGTTCGCGGCGCTGCGTCATCGCCGCCATCCCACTCCGCGCTTGCGCGAAGGCGCGCGTCTGCCGGTGTTCGGTCTGGCCTGGCTCGACGATGCGCGCTTGCCGCACATCAGCGACTGGCAGCGCCGCGAGGGCGTGCTGCGTTGGCGCCGCGGCGGCCATGCCTGGATGATCGGCGCGGTCTTGTTCGGCCTGCCGAGTTCGACCGGTGCCAGCAGCGGCATCGGCGTGCTGCTGATCGCGATCGCGCTGGCCTGGTTCAGCCTGATCCTGCAGGCCTGCGTCGCCGCGACCCTGGACGCCGATGCCTTGCTCGCGAGCACGCCGCGCGCGCCGCGTCGGCTGGCGCAGGCGGCGTGGCGTTATCCCAGCTTCGCATGGGTATGCGCGGTGGCCTGCATCAGCGCCGGCGCCGGGCTGTTGGGCCTGAGCGGACGTGCCGCGCCGGCGTTGCTCTCAATCCTGCTGGTGCTGTCGGCGCCGGCCTTGCTGGCGCTGCGCCCTGTCTTTCACCGGTCCCTGCCGCGATGACCGTCCTGCTCGAACTCGAAGGCCTGCAACACCGCTACGACGAGCACGCCGTGCTGCACGGCATCGACCTGCGCCTGCATGCCGGCGAATTCGCGGCCTTGATCGGCCCGAACGGCTCGGGCAAGACCACCTTGCTGCATTGCCTGGCCGGCCTGCAGCGGGCCAGCGCCGGACGGGTCTTGATCGGCGGCCACGACCTCGCGCGCGAACCTTTGCAGGCCCGGCGAAAGCTGGGTTTCGCAGTCGACCCGGCGCGCCTGCCGCCGCTGCTGACCGGGCGCGAATGCCTGCGCCTGTTCGCCGGCACCCGCGAACTCGGCGAGGTTCCCGCAGCGACCCTGGCCCTCGCCGAGACCTTGGCGCTGACGCCGATGCTGGATCGGCGCATCGGCCAGTACTCGCTCGGCACCCGCCAGAAACTGGCGATCGCGCTGGGCCTGCTCGGCGAGCCGCCGTTGCTGGTGCTCGACGAACCGCTCAACGGCCTCGACCCGCTCAGTGCCTACGCGCTCAAGCGGCATCTGCAACGGCTCGCGCGCGAACACGGCACCGCGGTGTTGCTGGCGACCCATTCGCTCGACGTCGCCGAGCGTTTCATCACTCGCGCCGTGTTGCTGATGGACGGTCGTCTTCGCCGCGATTGGCGGGCCGACGAACTCGACGCGATCCGCGCCGATCCGCAGCGCTCGCTGGAGCAGTCGATGGTGGAGGCTTTGGCGGCGGAGGGGTCTGCGGGGGCGCGATAGTTTGCGGCAGCGGTGCACCGTCATCGTCTTACCGCCGGTCGCGTCGTCGATGCCGTTGCGCGGTCGCGGCTTGCGCCGCTCCTACCCAAGAGCCGCTGCGTTGTGGCCGGGGTCGGGGTAGGAGCGGCGCAAGCCGCGACCGCGACACCTCGACCATCGGCGCAAGCTATCCGGACCACGATGATTCAGCAGACGAGTCCCCCCTTTGAGAAGGGGCGCAGGGGCATTTGCTTTGTCCCGCAATTCATCGTCACCGGCCGGTCTCAACATCATCCCTTCCGGCCAGTAGAGTCGTAAACGTCATGGCGCGGTCGCGGCTCGCGCCGCTCCTACCCAAGAGCCTGCACGGGCATAACCAAGCGGTTCATCGAATCGGCGATGGGCTGCTACCATGCCCACCGTTGCAGAAGAGTGGCGCCGGCCGATGGCCGCTGCCCGCCGAAGGCGCAGGCTCCCATAATCGCTCAGGCTCGGCCCTCGCGGCCGGAACACTGCAACGAACACGCCGATCTGGAGAGAGGCCGCGATGCGGCCCACCGAAGGGGCAAGCGGCCGCTGTCGCGACAGCGCGCCGCCCAAACTCTCAGGTAAAAGGACAGCGGGAGCGGCACCGCGGCCTTCGGGCCACGGAGACAGGCCAGTACGTACGGCTCAGGTCCGTGCGTGCGCATGCCGTGCCGCCCGATCGCTGCGTCCCTGTCGCAGCGGCGCGTTCGCGTCTCCGTGCCCGGCCGCGGTTCATTCGTGCCTGTCCGACGGAGAACCGCCGTGTTGCTGCAACTGATCTATCTCATCGCCATCAGCGCCGAAGCCATGACCGGCGCGCTCGCCGCCGGCAAGCGGCGCATGGACCTGTTCGGCGTGGTCATCATCGCCAGCGTGACCGCCCTCGGTGGCGGCTCGTTGCGCGACATCGTGCTCGGTCACTACCCGCTCGGTTGGGTGCGGCATCCCGAGTATCTGGGCTACACCATCGGCGCGGCGATCGCGGCGACCTTCCTGGCCAAGAAACTGCATCGCTTGCGCCGCGCCTTCCTCTGGCTGGATGCGCTCGGCCTGATCGCCTTCACCCTGATCGGTTGCTCGGTCGCGCGCGAAGGCGGGCATGCGCCGGCCATCGTCGTCATCGCCGGCATGTTGACCGGCGCCTTCGGCGGCGTGCTGCGCGACGTGCTGTGCAACGAGATTCCGCTGGTGTTCCAGCGCGAGTTGTATGCGGTGATCTCCTTACTGACCGGTGTCGGCTATCTGGCGATGCTGCGCTTCGGCGTCGCCGAGAACCTGAGCGTGTTGCTCTGCCTTGGCGGCGGGTTCGCGTTCCGTCTGCTGGCGATCCGCTACGAGTGGGAGATGCCGAAGTTCGTCTATCAGTGAGCGCCGCCGCTGGCAGACTCGATCAGCAAGCCTCGCTGAGCAACTCGGCGATGCGTTCGCGCAGCGCCGGCAGCAATTCGGCTGCGAACCAGGGGTGGCGTTTGAGCCAGGCCTGGTTGCGCGGGCTGGGATGCGGCAAGGCGACGATCCGCGGCCAGTGCGCGCGCCAGGCCTCGACCGCTTCAGTCAGCGTCGTGCCGGCCTCGGGCAAATGCCAGAGCTGAGCGTAGCGGCCGATCGCCAGGGTCAGGCGCACCTCGCGCAACTGCGGCAGCAGGCGGCGATGCCAGGTCGTCGCGCATTCCGGCCGCGGCGGCAGGTCGCCGGAGCGGCCTTTGCCCGGATAACAAAACCCCATCGGCACGATCGCCACGCGCGCTTCGTCGTAGAACGTCGCGCGGTCCAGTCCGAGCCAGTCGCGCAAACGCTCACCGCTGGCATCGTCGAACGGAACTCCCGAAGCATGCACCTTGCGTCCCGGCGCCTGCCCGGCGATCAGCAACCTCGCCCGCGGGTCCGCCTGCACCACCGGCCGCGGCCCGTGGGGCAAATGCGGAGCGCACAGGGTGCAGGCGCGGATAGCGTCAAGGAGCATGGGACTCGGGACTCGGGACTCGGGACTCGGGAAGCGGGATTCGGGAAGCGAGGACCGAAAGGCTAAATCAAAAGTGCGGCATGCGGCATCTGCTTTAACGGTTCAGATCTTCGGATGGAGCTGCAGTGACCTGAGCACGCCAGCAGCGAAGCGATGCAGCACCTGGAAATAAAGCCGATGCACCTCACACGACCCCGGTGCATGCTTTCCGAGTCCCGAGTCCCGAGTCCCGAGTCCCGAGTCCCGAGTCCCGAGTCCCAAAAAAGCAGAACGCCGGCCCACAGGCCGGCGTTCGCTCGAGACATCAACGCAACCAACTTACGCAGTAATGTCGCGGTCCTTGGTTTCCGGCAGGAACAAGGCGCCGATCACCACGGTCATCGCGGCGACGATGATCGGGTACCACAGGCCGCTGTAGATGTTGCCGGTGGCGGCGACGATGGCGAAGGCGGTGAACGGCAGGAAGCCGCCGAACCAGCCGTTGCCGATGTGGTACGGCAGCGACATCGAGGTGTAGCGGATGCGGGTCGGGAACAGCTCGACCAGCCAGGCGGCGATCGGGCCGTAGACCATCGTCACCAGCAGCACCAGGAAGGTCAGCAGCGCGATCACCATCGGCTTGTTGATCTGCGCCGGGTCGGCCTTGGCCGGATAGCCCGCGGTCTGCAGCGCTTCGGTCAATTGCTTGCCGAAGGCTTCCGACTGCGACTTGAACGTGGCGCTGTCGAGCGATTCGCCTTCGAAGCTGCTCAGGCTGGTGCCGCCGATGCTGACCGTGGCCACGCTGCCGGCCGGGCCGGGTGCGTTGACGTAGGGAATGCCCTTCTTGGCCAGCGCCGACTTGATGATGTCGCAGGACTGCTTGAAGGTCGCCTTGCCGACCGGGTCGAACTGGAACGCGCAACGTTCCGGGTCGGCGGTGACGGTGACCGGCGAAGCGGCGACCGCGGCTTCCAGCGCCGGGTTGACGTTATGGGTCAGCGCCTTGAACACCGGGAAGTAGGTGAACACCGCGATCAGGCAGCCGGCGAGCACGATCTTCTTGCGGCCGATCTTGTCCGAGAGCCAGCCGAACAGGACGAAACCGCCGGTGGCCAGGGCCAGCGCGATCGCGATGAGGATGTCGGCCTGGTTCGGGTCCATGCCGAGGGTCTTGGTCAGGAAGAACAGCGAGTAGAACTGGCCGCCGTACCAGACCACGGCCTGGCCGGCGGTGGCGCCGAGCAGGGCGAGCAGGGCGATCTTGCCGTTCTTGGAGAAGAAGCTCTCGGTGATCGGCGCCTTGGAGGTCTTGCCTTCGGCTTTCATCTGCTGGAACAGCGGCGACTCGGCCAACTGCAGGCGGATCCACACCGACACGCCGAGCAGCAGCACCGAGACCCAGAACGGAATACGCCAGCCCCACGACTCGAAGTCTTCCTTGCCGAGGTAGTTGCGGCAGGCCCAGATCACCAGTAGCGACAGGAACAGGCCGAGCGTCGCGGTGGTCTGGATGAAGCTGGTGTACAGGCCGCGCTTGCCGTTGGGGGCGTGTTCGGCGACGTAGGTCGCCGCACCGCCGTACTCGCCGCCGAGCGCCAGGCCCTGCAACAGGCGCAGGGTGATCAGGATGACCGGCGCGGCGATGCCCAAGGTGGCGTAGCTGGGCAGGATGCCGACCAGGAAGGTCGCCAGGCCCATGATCACGATGGTCACCAGGAAGGTGTACTTGCGTCCGATCATGTCGCCGAGGCGGCCGAATACCAGCGCGCCGAACGGCCGCACCGCGAAACCGGCGGCGAAGGCGAGCAGGGCGAAGATGAACTGGCTGGTCTCGTTCAAGCCGCCGAAGAACTGCTTGCCGATGATCACGGCGAGCGAACCGTAGAGGTAGAAGTCGTACCACTCGAACACGGTGCCGAGGCTGGAGGCGAAGATGACCTTCTTGTGGTCCTTGGTCAGCGGCGCGCTGTGCGGCGCTGCGTTTGCGGTGATGCTGGACATGTCTGTTCCCCCGAACAGTGGAGAGGAGCGGGCCGGAGCCCGCCGGGGCACTCTAGTGATGTTGCAGACGCGACGGGACCGCTGTCGCGACGAATCCTGGGTTCGTCGTTCGCGCTTTCGCGGGAACGGCGAGTGGAACGGCGCCGTCGCCGCTCCATGCCATCAGAAGCTGTACTTGACGTGGGTCTGCAGGCGGTTGATCTCGCCGCGGTCGCCGTTCTCGATCTCGCGCTGGCCCCAAATGTACTCGGCACCCAGGTCGAGTTTCGGGATCGGGGTATAGATCAGGTTGATGTGGGCCGATTGCGCCGACTTGGTGATGCCCAGGCCGGTCAATGCGGTCTTGTTGTCGTACTCGGCGCGCGAATAGAACAGGTTGCCGCGCAGCTTCGGGCTGAACGCGTGGCGCCAGCCGACGAAGCCCGAGACCAGGTCGATGTTCTCCAGGTCGCCGCTGGCGTCGAGCACGGCGTCGTTGTTGAGCGCCAGGCCGACGTAGCGGCCGATGCCGCTGCCGGTGGTGAGCATGTAGCGCAGGTCGTCCTTGGCGCCGAGGTTCCACTTGCCCGACAGGCTCAGGCCGTAGCCGGTGTTGCTGTCGTTGACCCGCCCGGACTGGTACTTGAGCTGGCGCGCGAGCGCGCCGACGCTGAAGTGGCCCCAATCGCCCTTGGCGGTGTAGCGCGCGGTCACGTCCGGCACCGCGCCGTCGTCCCCGGCGACCTGGGCCATGTTGCCGCGGAACGGCGTGTACACGGTTTCCGGGTTCTCGATCGAGAACGACCACGGCCCGCTGGTGTAGCGCAACTGCGCCTGGCGCACGAACACCGTGCCTTCGGTGGGGCCGAGGAAGTCGACCGTGTCCGGCAGCGCCGCGGTGTCCTGGAAGTTCGACCAGGCCTGGCCGGCCATCCACTTGTTCCAGGTCACATAGGCCTGGCGCAGGGTCAGCGCATAGGTGTTGGTGGCGACCTCGTTGCCGGTGAAGGCGGTGCTGCCGCCGCCGTAAAGGTCGAATTCCAGATAACCCTTGAGCTTGTCGCCGCTCTCCAGGTCGGTGTCGGCGGCGAACCAGAAGCGCGAGAAGTTCGCGCCCATGTCGGTGTCGCTGCCGCCTTCGCGGGTGGCCGCGCCGCCGACCGGAATGGTCTTGGGCACGTAGAACAGGCGGCCGACCGAACCGTCGGCGATGTCGCCGTCGTTGGTCTGGGTGACCGAGGCGTCGAGCTTGATGAAACCGCCGTAGCTGAAGCGGGTGCCGGGGTTGCCGGCGGTCGAGATCGGCGTGCTCTGGATGCCGGGCTTGGCCGGCGCCGCCGCGACCGGCGCGCTGGCTTGCGCCGCCTTGACCTCGGTGACCTGGGTCTGCACCTGCTGTTGTTGCGAGACCAGTTGCTGGACCATGCGTTCGAGTTCGACGACGCGCGCTTCGAGTTCTTTTTCCTTCGCGGTCTGCGCGAACGCCAGGCCGGGCAGCGCCAGGGCGACCAGCAAGGCCGCAGTCAAGGGCCGCCGTCGCATCGCCGCGCACCGGGGTGCGGTGCGTGTGAGCACATTAGTGAACGTCATGATTCCCTCCCGAGGAACGCCGCGCGGTACGTGCGGCTGCGGCCAGCCTGCGCGCGGCCCCGACGGCTTCACCATTCGCCATTGGTCGTAACGGCGCGATTCAGTTCTCCCTTTACGACCAAGGTCTAAACCGTTGCCGCGGCGAGGGTCGCGATGAATGCGGCAAACTGTCCGCCTCACGCGCCCGCGCGCGACGCCAGGCGCGCCGGTCGACGCCCACGGCCGAGCATCGCGGCCCGTCCCCGGCGATCGCGGCATAGGCCTCGCGCGCCGGGTCGGCTATAACGAAGCCCGCGCATCGACACCGCCAGCCTTACGGAGCCCCCACTCATGAACCACCCTGTCACCGTTTATCCGACCGACGCGGACTTCGCGGCGAAGTCGCGCTATCGGCGCGAAGACTACGAGCGTCTCTACGCCGAGTCGGTCGCCGACCCCGATGCGTTCTGGGGCGGGGTGGCCCAGCGCCTGGACTGGTTCAAGGCGCCGACCAAGATCAAGAACGTCAGCTTCGATCTGGCCGACTTCCGCATTCACTGGTACGAGGACGGCGAGCTCAACGCCAGCGTCAACTGCCTCGACCGCCACCTCGCCCAGCGCGGCGACAAGACCGCGCTGCTGTTCGAGCACGACGACCCCAACCTGCCCGCCGAGCACATTACGTACCGCGAACTGCATGCGCGCGTGTGCCGGTTGGCCAATGCGCTGCGCAACCTCGGGGTCAAGAAGGGCGACCGCATCACGATTTATCTGCCGATGATTCCCGAAGCGGTGGTGGCGATGCTCGCCTGCGCGCGGGTCGGCGCGATCCATTCGGTGGTGTTCGGTGGTTTCGCCCCGAATTCGATCGCCGACCGCGTCGCCGACTGCGCCAGCAAGCTGGTGATCACCGCCGACGAAGGCCTGCGCGGCAGCAAGAAGATCCCGCTCAAGGCCAACGTCGATGCGGCCCTGAAGCTGCCCGGCACCAACTCGGTCGAAACCGTGCTGGTGGTGCGCCACACCGGCGCCGCGGTCGACATGCAGATGCCGCGCGACCGCTGGTACGACGCGGTGGTCGAAGGCCAGCCGGAGACCTGCGAACCCGAGCGCATGAACGCGGAAGACCCGTTGTTCATCCTCTACACCTCCGGCAGTACCGGCAAGCCCAAGGGCGTGCTGCACACCACCGGCGGTTACCTGGTCTATGCCAGCTACACCCACGAGGCGGTGTTCGACCTGCGCGAAGACGACATCTACTGGTGCACCGCCGACGTCGGCTGGGTCACCGGTCACAGCTACATCGTCTACGGCCCGCTCGCCAACGGCGCTACCGCGCTGGTGTTCGAGGGCGTGCCGAACTATCCGGACGTGTCGCGTTTCTGGAACGTGATCGACAAGCACAAGGTGAGCGTGTTCTACACCGCGCCGACCGCGATCCGCGCGCTGATGCGCGACGGCGACGAGCCGGTCAAGAAGACCTCGCGCGCCTCGCTGCGTCTGCTCGGCACCGTCGGCGAGCCGATCAACCCCGAAGCCTGGCGTTGGTATTACGAAGTGGTCGGCGATTCGCGTTGCCCGATCGTCGACACCTGGTGGCAGACCGAGACCGGCGGCATCCTGATCACCCCGTTGGCCGGTGCGATCGACCTCAAGCCCGGTTCGGCGAGCAAGCCCTTCTTCGGCGTGCAGCCGGCCCTGGTGGACGCCAACGGCGGCGAGCTCGAAGGCGAGGCCGAAGGCAATCTGGTGCTGAAGGATTCCTGGCCGGGCCAGATGCGCACCGTCTACGGCGACCATCCGCGTTTCATCGAGACCTATTTCAAGACCTACCCCGGCAGCTATTTCACCGGCGACGGCTGCCGCCGCGATGCCGACGGCTATTACTGGATCACCGGTCGCGTCGACGACGTCATCAACGTCAGCGGCCATCGCATCGGCACGGCCGAAGTCGAGAGCGCGCTGGTCTCGCACCCCAAGGTCGCCGAAGCGGCCGTGGTCGGTTTTCCGCACGACCTCAAGGGCCAGGGCATCTACGCCTATGTGACTTTGATCGCCGGCGAAGCGCAGAACGACGAGCTGCGCAAGGAACTGGTGGCCTGGGTGCGCAAGGAAATCGGCCCGATCGCCACCCCCGACCACTTGCAGTGGGCGCCCGGCCTGCCGAAGACCCGTTCGGGCAAGATCATGCGCCGCATCCTGCGCAAGATCGCCGAGAACGCCCCGGACCAGCTGGGCGACACGAGTACCCTCGCCGACCCCTCGGTGGTCGAGAGCCTGGTCAACGAGCGCTTGGGCAAGTAAGCGGAGCCGTCATCGCAGCACGGCCGTTCTGCGGTTGTTTGTGGGGTAGCGACAGCAGCAACAACAGAAACAGCAACAGAAACAGCAACAGCAACAGCAACAGAAACAGCAAATCCCCCCTGCCCCCCTTTTTCAAAGGGGGGGCGGTAGGTGGGTTTCATCCGAGTTGGGGCGAAGCGTCGCCTCACGAGGCTTGGCGGCATGTTCGCCGTCATGGCCGCTATTCATGGCCATTGCCACAGCCACGATTACGGTCAATCCGATAGCCTGCATTGCTGCCCGTTTCTCGTTACTCGTTGTGACCACGACGCCCTGCACCTGCTTTGGCTGTTCCCCCCTTTGAAAAAGGGGGGGCAGGGGGGATTTGCTTCGCCTTTTGGCATTTCAGCCCTTATCCCTTACCAGTAGCAGACGCTCGGACACCACTCGATAAATCTCCTCCATCACAGCCGTCGTCTCATTGAGCACCTGCAGGTTGTCGAAGCGGATCACCCGCAACCCCAGCGTCTCCAACGCAGCCGTCCGTCGCGCATCCGCCATCAGGCCCGAATCGCTCATGTGCTGTGAGCCGTCTACCTCGATGACCAGCCCCACCGCCGGTGCATAGAAGTCGACCACATAACCTACCAGCGGCTTCTGCCGGTAGAACTGCACACCGAGCATCTGTTTGCGCCGCAACAGCCACCACAACCGCTGTTCGGCGGCGCTGGCGCCGCTTCGCAGACGCCGCGCGGGCGTTTTGAGACGGGGTTCATACGAATGCATACCCGCACGTCACCCGACTTCACCCATCGTCCAATAGCGGAACAGCCCCCTATAGGACGTAAGATTCCTCCCATGCACGTCGTCCGCAGCGCCCTTCCCCCGACCAGGCCCGCCCCATGCCGACCTTGCTGATCGCCGACGACCACCCGTTGTTCCGCGAAGCTTTGCGCGGCGCGGTCGCGCGGGTGTTACCCGATGCGGTCCTGCGCGAGGCCGACAGCGTCGACGCGCTGTATGTGCTGGTCGAGGCCGAATCCGATGCCGATCTGCTGTTGCTCGATCTCAATATGCCCGGCGCGCAGGGCTTCAGCGCGCTGGTGCATCTGCGCGCGCTGCATCCGCAGTTGCCGATCGTGGTGGTGTCGGCGCGCGAAGAGCCTGCGACGATGCGCCGCGCGCTCGATCACGGCGCGGTCGGTTTCATCCCCAAGTCCGCCGATGCTGCGACGCTCGGCGTGGCCCTGACCACGGTGCTCGACGGCGACCGCTGGGCGCCGCCGGCTGCGTTCGCCGCGCCGGCCGCGAATGCCGACGAGCACGAGGCCGCGCAACGCCTGCGCGACCTTACTCCGCAGCAGTTCCGGGTTCTGCAGATGCTCGGCGCGGGCCTGCTCAACAAACAGATCGGTTACGAACTCGGCGTCTCCGAAGCGACGGTCAAGGCCCACGTCACCGCGATCCTGCGCAAGCTCGGCGCCAACAACCGCACCCAGGCGGTGCTGATCGCCGGCCGCCTCGCCCTCGATCCCAGCGCGATCGTGCCGCCGCCGGAAGAGGTCGAGTGAGCCACTGGGATGGCAGGACAGAATGAGCACACGAGGGACACCGAGCAAAGCTTCCCCGATCCGGTAACCAAAACCGTGCAGATCCAGGCCGAACCGGCGACGGTCTGGCAGGCGTTGACCGAGCCTGCGCGGATGGCGGCGTGGATGTCCGAGGAGCCGCTCGACGTCGTCACCGACTGGGTCGTCGGCGGCCCGATCCTGATTCGCGGCGTGTTGCACGGGCGCCTGCGTTTCGAGAACAGCGGCATCGTCCGCGCCTTCGAGACCGAACGTGCGCTCGAATACACTCATTGGAGCTCGCTGTCGCGGCGTGCGCTCGCCGATGCGCCCGAGAACCACGTCAGCATCGGGCTGCGCCTGCATCCCAGCGGCGACGGCACCCGGCTGGACCTGAGCCTGAGCAACCTGGGCCACTATGCGGTCTACGGTCATATGAATTTCTATTGGGAAGTCACCCTGGCGGTGCTCAAGCGTTACTGCGAGGCCGAGGCACGGTAACGCGCGTTGCACTGCGTGGCCGCACCCGCCGTCCGTCGGCGCTCTGCGAATCGCAGCGGACGGCCATTGATCCGGCGGGGCGGCTGCCGGCATAGTCGCGCCGTCATGGGACCGCCATCGCGAAAGGAAGCCGCATGAGTCGCTCGACCCGCTGGATGCTGTCGTTGGCGATGCCCGTATTCGCGGTGCCCGTGTTAGCGATGCTCGTACTCGCGCCGCCCGCAGGCGCGCACGACGTCGAATGCGATTTCGACCAGGACTATCTGGCCAAGCGCATGCAGCAAGCCGCCGCGCGCCACGGCGGCCGGCTCGATGCCGCCACCGGCACTGCCATCTGGAAACTGCGCAACGGCGAGACCGTCACCGTCGCCAGCGGCGGTTGCGTGCATTACGGCAGCACGGTGAGTCTGGTCTACGCGCCGGGCGCAACCGCACCTTCCCGTGAGGTCGCGATCGAGCGCCTGTTGGCCGCGGTGTCGAAGTACTGGCAGCCCGCCGCTGCACGCCGCCTGCAGGCCGCGCTGCGCACCGGCGCATATGAAACGCAGACCCTGGACGACGGCAGCGTCGAACTGATCGGTTCGCTCGACCCGGGCCCGGGGTTCTCGTTCGAGTACCGCCTCCTGCTCAGCAAGCACGAAGCGCGGATCAGTTGGGAAGAAGCCTGATCGGCGAAACCGCAAGCCGCGTACAAACTTGAAAAGAGCGCTGCGCCGGTGTTAGCTGGCCGCCTCATGCGCCGCCGCGCAGTCGCGGTCGGCGCG
This sequence comes from Lysobacter sp. CA196, assembly GCF_052078695.1. NCBI lineage: Bacteria > Pseudomonadati > Pseudomonadota > Gammaproteobacteria > Lysobacterales > Lysobacteraceae > Lysobacter > Lysobacter sp. CA196. The sequence continues at coordinate 54,303 of NZ_JBQJIN010000015.1, forward strand.
CGTGCACGACGATGCGATGCGGTTCGAACGGAGGCGCGATGAAGCGGGAACTCGAAGGCAAGGTCGCGGTGATCCATGGCGGTGGCGGCGCCATCGGTGGCGCGGTGGCGCGCGCATTTGCACGCGAAGGTGCGCGGCTGTTTCTCGCGGGCCGCTCTCAGGCGCGCCTCGACGCGGTGGTCGCCGACATCGCGGGTACCGGCGGCAGCGCCGAAAGCGCGCAGGTCGATGCGCTCGATGCCGAACAAGTCGAGCGCCACGCCGAGGCGGTCGCGGCGAAGGCCGGCGCCATCGACATCGTCTTCAACGCGGTGGCCTTCGTGCATGTGCAAGGCGTGCCGTTCGGGGCGCTGCCGCTCGGCGATTTCGAGTATCCGGTCCACGCGTACATCCGCTCGAACTACCTCACCGCACAAGCCGCGGCGCGCCACATGGGCGAGCGCGGCGGCGTCATCCTGAGTCTGGTCACGCCGGTCGCGCGCATGACCGGGCCGGGGTACATGGGCCATTGCGTCGCTTGCGCCGGCGTCGAAGCGATGTCGCGCCATCTCGCCGGCGAACTCGGCGGTCGCGGCATCCGCACCGTCTGCCTGCGTTCGCATGCGATCCCGGAAGCGCTGGATGCCGGTTCGCACAGCCGCGAGGTGTTTCAGCCGCTCGCCGACCAGGCCGGTATTTCGGTCGAGGCGATGTTGCAGGGCGCGGCCGAGAGTACCTTGCTCAAGCGTCTGCCGACGCTCGCCGACATCGCCGGCAGTGCGGTCTATGCGGCATCGGATCGGGCTGCGGCGATGACCGGCGGCATCCTCAATCTCACCGGCGGTTTCCTGGTGGATTGAAGCGCGTGCGGCTCAGGGCTCGTCGCGCTGCGCGTCCGGCGCCCACACCACGCCGAGCGCGCGTATGCCGAAGCCGGATACCCGCTGCACTTCGCGCCACGGGTCCAGCGAGGTGTCGAACTCGATGATTTCGTAGCAACGACCGCAGCTGCGCCAATCCGAGCACGGCGCGATGTTCGGCGCCTGATCCCAGGGAACGCCCGACAGACGCCGCAGTTCCACCCACGCTTCGGCCAGCGAGCCGTGTTGGCTCAGCGGTTCGGCATGATCGGTGTCTTCGATGATGAAGCGCGTCGCCATGAGCTCGATGCGTGCTACCCAGAGAGTGGACTGCGGGGCGATGCCGGGCGGCCGGGCCGGCCTTCCCCAAGGCCGGCGATCCCGCGGCATCGTAGCCGGGCTCATGCCTTACGACAAATCGCCGCCGCGGCGATACGGTCGCGGACATCAAGTCGCTCGAAGGATCAACGGCGTCGGCCCGCCGGTGGGCGTCTAAACCAGGATCGTGGTCACAGCCGGGCAACGCACGTCGACCGGCGCAGACGATACCGTGCGAGGCAGGCGCGAGGACGCAAGCGTGCAATCACCACGCACGAAGTCGTTTCGCGGCGAGGCGCTAGGGCAGAGTGAATTTGCGCATCGCGCGCAGCGGCCACAGCGAAGTGAAGCGCGCGCCGCCGACCAGGCGATGCGCGGCCGACATGCCCTGCAACAAATCCAGGCGTTCCAACACGTCTTTGGCGCGACGGAAGCTATGGCGCGGGTCGGCGGTCAGCATGAAGAGGTTGATCTCTTTCGCGCTGACGTCGTAACCCTCCAGCTCGACCGTTTCGCCCAACGCCGCCTTCAACTCGGCCTCGATCGTCGCCAGGAAGGCTTCGTCGGCCAGGGACTTGCGCCAGAACTTGATGATGAGTTGATGATCCATCCGCCGATTGTAGGCGCAACCGCGATCGCCTTGCTCCGGCCGCGATCAACGGCGCTCCGCACGCAAGCGGCGCTCACGCCGGTGGAACGACAACGGTTGCCGATACGGTCGCTGCGATCGCAGCGACAGCGTAACGACGAACACCGCGAACGCCTCCCTCTCCCGCTGGCGGGAGAGGGGCGGGGTGAGGGCGGTCCCTGGAATGGCGGCAGATCGTTACGAGCATCGACCTCTCAGGCGATCGGGTTCCCGCATGAGCACGCTCGCAATGCCCCGGAAAAAAGCGGCCCGGTTTCCCGGGCCGCCGGTCAGGCTTCCCTGCCTGCCTCGCAGCTCAGTCCTCGGCGCTCTGGTAAGCGACCAGATACCGGCCTGCGGCGACGGCGAAGGCGGCACGGGTCACCGTCTTGCCGGGGTCGAAGTAGGCATGCAGGGTCGGCTGCAGATCGAACGGGCCCTGGGTGACGGCGAAACGCGCGTTGATCAGGCCACGGTCGAGGGCGAGCTGCACGTAGCCGCGCAGGCTGGCCGGGATCGACGCCGCATCGTCGACGGCGATGCGCTTGCCGTCGTAGAACGCGGTCAACTGGCCGTTGAACGCGCGCGCTTCGCCTTGCAGGGCCAGGCTCTGCACCAGCGAATAGGCCAGGCTGACCCGGCTGACGCTGTCGTTCGGGCGGAACGCGCCGTTGAGCGTGCCCATCACGCCATCCTGCGACTGGCTCAGGTCGCGCAGTGCGCCGCCGTTGGCGATCGCGGATTCGGCATAGGCGTAACGCGCATCGCCGGGCGAGAGGTCGCTGAAGCTGGAGCGGCCGTTGAACGGCAGGTACTGGCGCACGCTCTGGCCCATCAACAGGTACTGCGCCAGTTCGCTGCGCTTGAGCGTGGCATCGGGACGGAACTGCTGGTCGGAGTAACCGTCGACCAGCCGGTTGGCGACGGCGAATTCGATCGCCGAGCGCGCCGCGTGGGTGGCGACGTCGCCCATGCCGGTGTAGCCGCCGCTCTTGAGGAAGCTGATCTCGCCGTCGACCGTGCCGGGCAGGCCGTAGCCATTGGTGACCTTGGCCGGGTCGAGGTTGGTGCCGGAGACCGAGCCGACGCCGCGCACGCTGACCTTCCACACGCCGGGCTTGCCGGGTGCGCCGGTGGTGACGGTGTCGCCGAGCACCGGCAGGGCGATCGAAGAGCCGTACTTGATGCCGTCCGGATCGGTCAGCACCACCGCGAGGGTGTTCTCGCCGATGGTGGCGCGGGCCGCGACCCAGGCGATGTCGCTGGCGACGGTGAAGCTTTGTTCCTCGACCGTGCCGACCGGGGCGAAGTCGACCGAGAACGGCAGGTTGGGCACGCCGCCGGAGAGGATGGCGTTGGCGTTGAACGCGCGCAGCGGATTGACCGTGGCGCCGAAGCCGTAGCGCAGCGCAGCGGCCTCGGCGACCGCGGTGTAGGCGTTGACGTGGCCGGCACCGGCTTCCCAGGCCAGGCGCCCGGTCATGTTGGTCGAGGTGCGTTCGAGAATGTCCTTGATCTGCGCCGGGGTCAGGTTGGGGTTGGCTTCCAGCATCAGCGCGACGATGCCGGCGACATGCGGCGTCGCCATCGAGGTGCCGCTCATGTGGGTGTAGAAGGCCAGATAGGCCGGCGCCAGGGTTTCGGCGTCGTGCTGTGCTTCGGTCGCCGGCAAGGCGCCAGTCAGCGCGCGCGTCGACACGATGTCGACGCCCGGCGCGACGATGGTGGGCTGGTTGATGTAGGTCCACTGGCGGCCGTCGGGCATGGTGAAGCTGCCGCTTTCGCCGCGCTTGCCGCGCGAGGAGAAGCCGGTCAGCACGCCGTCCTTTTCGCCGGCGCCGACCGAGATCACCCACGGCGCTTGCGCGTAGGGGTTGTGGGTGTCTTCGCCGGGGCCGTCGTTGCCGGCGGCGAACACGCTGACGATGCCGCGCTTGTACAGCTCGTAAGTCGAGACGTTGACCGGGTTGAGCGGATCGAACTTGCCGCTGCTGCCCCAGGAGTTGCTGGTCACGCGGATCGGATGGTCGAAGCTGAACTGCTTGGTCGCGGCGTAGTCGAGGCCGCCGACCGCATCGAGGATCAGCAACACCGCACCGGAGCCGTAACCGACCAGGTCCGCGCCCGGCGCCACGCCGCGGTACAGGCCGTTGGAGCGGGCGCCGTTGCCGCCGATGGTGCCGGCGCAATGAGTGCCGTGGCCGGAACCCAGGTCGGTGTTGATCACCCCCTCGGTGTAGGAGATCGGCAGCATCGAATCGAGCGAGTTGAGGTTGGTGGTGCCGAGGGTGTTCTCGACCACGTGCTCGCGGAACTTGAGGTCGTCGTGGGTGGCGTCGATGCCGGAGTCGTTGACCACCACGGTGATGCCGGCGCCGCTGAACGGCACCGCGCGCACGTAGTCGCCGGGGTGGTCGACGGCGCGGGCGGCGCCGGTGATTTCGCGCGCTTCCTTGTTGAAGTAGCGCAGCGGCGCATTCCAGTAGATCGAGGCCACATCGTCGCGCTGGGCCAAGGCGCGGATTTCCGCGGGCGTCGCCAGGGCGCCGGCGATCGGCAGGGTCCGCATGGTCACGCCCTGGTCGATGCCGAGCGCGCGCAGCGCCGCGACCTGGGCCGGGGTCACCGGGCTCGACTGCTTGTAGCTGACCACGACCTGCAGCGGCTCGGTGCCGGCGACGGCGGCCATGCGCTTGAGCAACTGCGGGTCGAGATGGGCGTCGGCCAGAGCGACGCCGCTGGCGAGTACGCCGGCGGCGATGGCGCAGACGCGGAAGGTCTTACGGGGAATTCGCGATGACATGGTCGATTGGCTCCGGAACCGCCCAGGACGTGAGGCGTCTTCGGAGTATTCGCAGCGGCCCGGGGCGATCCCATCGGGACTTCCCCCTAACCCCACTGGGGAGAATCCCCCAGCGCATGTCGCGGGCATCCGGGATCGCTTTCGGCGGCGAGTGCGGAAAACCCCCAGTCAGCTTCGCTGGAGGGCGCTGAGGGAAAGTACCTAGAGACACACGTCACATTTCGGTTTAGCCTGCCTTTCCGCGAGGCAGTACGCCGGAGTGAGCGATGGGGAAGTTGGCGTTGGCGTCGAGGCTGCTGGCAGCCGTCGCCCTGTTCGTATCCAGCGCCGTCGCGTCGGCGCAATCGTTGCCGCTCACCGTCAACGCCTCCGGCAACACCGCCACGATCGTGGTCGGCGCGACCGCGCAGCCGGTCGCCGACATCACCCTGACCTTCGACGACGCCAGCGGCCTGCAGGCGTCCAGCCTCGGCATCAGCGCGCAGCTGGTCAGCCTCAGCGACAGCGCCTTGCTCACACGCCTGCCGGATCTCGGCCTGACCCCGCTCGACCCGGCCTTCCCGCTGTTGATCACCATCGAGCCGCCGGCCCTCGGTGGGCTCAGCTTCCACCGCAGCGTGCGGGTCGAGGTGCATACCCATGCGCTGAGCTATAGCGCGGGCAGCTCGTACCGCTTGTTCAAGGCCTCGCTCGGCGGCAACTTCCGCGACATCTCCGACGAAATCGCTCCGGGCAGCGTGCGCGCGCGCGGCACCACCGGCGGTTTCTCGCAGTTCCTGGTGCTGCCCGACCTGCGCGCCACCGGCGACGTGATCGCGCAGAAGATCGCCTGGCTGCGCGCCCGCATCGACCTGTTGCCGCCGACCGAGCAGTCGAGCTTCGACGCCTGGCTCGACACCGTCGCCACCGCGGTCGCCGCCGGCCAATACGCCGATGCGGTCACCGCTTTGGATGCGTTCCGCGCCCGTGCCGTCGCCCGCGCCGGCAGCCCGCTGGCCGACCAGTGGCGCGCCGCCCGCGACCTCGACAACCATGCCGGCGAGTTGATCGCCGGGGCGGCGACGCTGAAGTTCAGCGTCGCCTACCTGCGCGACGTCGGCCAGTAAGCCCTGCGCCTCGTCGGTGGGTCGCGCCGCCGCGCCTGCCTTTCCAGCATCGGCAACGCTAAGATGACCCGATGCAGGCGCGCCTGATCGCTTATCCGCCAGATCACGCCGCCGTCGTCCGGTCGTTGCGGCCCGGCGACGCGCTGAGCATCGGCCGCGCGCCCGATTGCGACCTGGTCATCGCGCACCCTTCGATCTCACGCCGGCACGCCGAACTCAGCGGCGAGGCCGAGGGCTGGCGCCTGCGCGATCTCGGCAGCAAGAACGGCAGCTTCGCCGACGGCCTGGCGGTGGCCGAGCTGGTCATGACCGAACCTTATTGGCTGCGTTTCGGCGACGTCCATTGCGAGTTCGCGCCGCTCAGCGATGCCGAAGTCGCTGCCGGTGAAGAGGGCCGGTCGCTGCGGCGTGCCGCCGCCACCGCGCATACGATGCGGCTGCAAGGCCTGACCCGGCTCGACGACCTGCTCGACGGCAGCTTGCGCGCGGTGCTGGACCTGGCCCAATGCGAACGCGGTTTCGTCCTGCTCCGGGACGGCGACGAGGACCGGGACGGGGGCGGTTATAGGGTGCACAGTAGTCTCGCGCTCGACCCCGGCCGGCTCGGCGCGCGCGAATTCTCCGGCAGCGTCGGCGCAGTGCGGCGGGCCCTGCAGCAACGCCGCGCGGTGGTCGCCAACGACGTCCGCAGCGAAGCCTGGCTGGCGACGCGCGCCTCGGTGGTCGCGGCCGGCATCAATGCGCTGGTGTGCCTGCCGCTGCTCGACGGCGAACAAACCCTCGGCGTGCTGTATGCCGACCGCGTGCGTCCGGGGCCGGCGATCACCACCCTCGACCTGGAACTGCTCGAAGCTTTCGCCGAAGGCGCGGCGGTGTGGATCGCGGTGCGCCGCACCAGCGAATGGCTCGACGCCCAGCCGGCTGCGCCGCAGTGGGAGCGCATCGTCGCCGCCCATCTCGGGGAGGCCGGATGAGCACGGCGGGCGGTTCCGGCCACGACGCGACCGCCACCGGTCTCTACCAGCATGCCGACCTGCCGCCGGGCAGCGTGCTGGCTGGGCGCTTCCGCATCGAATCGATGCTCGGCGTCGGCGGCATGGGCGTGGTCTATCGCGCCACCGACCTGGCCCTGGACATCCAGGTCGCGCTGAAACTGCTGCGCCCGGAACTGATGCACCGCCCGGATGCGTTCGAGCGCTTCCGCCAGGAGCTGCTGTTGGCGCGGCAAGTGTCCAGCGCCCACGTGGTACGCATCCACGATCTCGCGCAGCACGAAGGCCGCTGGCTGATCAGCATGGATTTCGTCGACGGCGAATCGCTCGACCGCCGCCTCGACCGCGACGGGCCGTTCGCCGTCGACAGCGCCTTGCGCATCGCCCGGCAACTCGCCGAAGGCCTCGCCGCCGCACATGCCAAGGGCGTGGTGCATCGCGACCTCAAACCGGCCAACGTGCTGCTGGATGCGCAGGGCAACGCCTACATCAGCGATTTCGGCGTGGCGCGCTCGCTCGCGAGCAGCGGCCTGACCCAGTCCGGTGCGGTGATCGGCACGCCGGATTACTTGTCGCCGGAGCAGGCGCGCGGCGACGCGCTGGATGCGCGCAGCGATTTGTATGCGCTCGGCCTGATCCTCTACGAAATGCTGACCGGCAAGCTGCCGTTCGCCGGCGGCACGGTCAGCGAGGTGCTGGCGCAACGCATGCTGCGCACGCCGCCGCCGGTGACCGACCAGCGTGCGGAACTGCCAGCCTGGATCGCGCGCCTGGTCGACAAGCTGCTGCGGCCGCAGCCGGCGCATCGCTTCAAGGATGCGGCCGCGGTGATCGCCGCGCTCGACGCGAAAGAGGTGGCGCGCGACGGCTACCGCGAAGGCGGTGCTCCGACGCGTGCGCTCTGGCTGGCCGCGGCCGCCGTACTGGCCGTGCTCGCCGGCGCAGGCGCCTGGTGGTGGCAGCACGACAGCGCGCCGGTGCAGGTGGCCTCGGCGCCCCTGGACCGTCTGCTGATCCTGCCGATCCGTTACGCCGGCGACGATGCGCCGGCGCCGCGCATCGTCGGCCTGGGCTCGCATCTGCGCGATGCGCTCGCGGCCATGCCCGGGGTGGCCGTGGTCGATGAAGAACGCACCGTGCAGGCGATGCGGCAACTCGACCCGACCGGCAACGCCACCCCCGATAGCGCGGCGCTGAGCCGGCTCGCGGCGGCGCGGCGGGTGTTGCAGCCGCGCTTGATCGAGCGCGACGGCCGTTGGCGCATCGAGGCCGAACTGCGTGTCGCCGGTGCTCCGGCGCAGACCCTCGCCGGGCCGCTCGCCGCCGACCCAGCCGCGGCCTTGCAGGCGTGGACGGCGAAACCCGACACCGTGCGCGCGCTGATGGTGCCGTCGGCGATCGCGCTCGCCTTGCCCGGCACCGGCACCGGCAAAGCGCTCGATGCCTACGGCGCCGGCTTGCTGGCGCGCCGGCAGGGCCGCTTGAGCGATGCGCTGACCCAGTTCGGCCTCGCCACCTCCGCTGCGCCCGACTACGCCATCGCCTGGCTCGCGCAGGGCGAAGCCGCCCTCGCCATCGGCGAGCAGGATGCGGCCTTCGAAGCGATCGAACGCGGTCAGGCCGTGGCCGGGATCGGCGAACGCCTGCGCCGCCGCCTCGATGCCGAACATGCCTTGCTGCAGGGCGACCCGCCCAAGGCGGTGGCGGCCTGGCGCGAGTGGTTGGCCAAGACCCCGGACGACAGCTACGCCGAACTCAATCTCGCCCGCGGCCTCGGCGCCGGCGGTGATTTCAAGGCCGCCGTCGCCGCCTTGCTGCGGCTCGCCGAGCGCGACGGCGACGACCCGCGGGTGTGGTTCGAACTCGGCAAGTTCTCGATCCTGCAGGGGCAGGCGCGGCGCGCGGTCGACGACTACCTGGTGCGCGCCCTGGTCCTGTTCAAGCGCAGCCGCAACCTCGGCGGCGAAGCCGAAACGGTCAATGCGCTCGGCGTCGGCTACGGCCGCCTCGGCCAGTCGGCCGACGCCGCCGAGCAATACCGCAAGGCGGTGGAACTGCGGCGCGCGCTCGGCAACCGCCGCGGCGTCGCGACCAGCCTGCGCAACCTCGCCAACGTATTAGCGACCACCGGCAAGTTCGACGAGGCCGCCGCCGCGCTGGCGCAGGCGCGCGCGCTGCACGTCGAACTCGACGACCGCGCCGGGCTGGCCGCGGTCGAGAACGAACTCGGCCTGCTCGCCGAAGAACGCGGCGACTATCACGGCGCGCTCGACGCTTTCCGCCGCGCCCTGCAGGCCTGGCGCCAGGTCGAAGACCCGCACGGCACCGCGCAGGCGCTCAACAACATCGGCTTCGCCGACTATCAGCTCGGCTTCTACGACGACGCCCAGCTGTACTGGCAGCAGGCCGCCGAGGCCTACGCCAAACTCGGCGAGCAGACCGGACGCATCCGCACCGAGCAGAACCTCGGCCTGCTCGCGACCGCGCGCGGCGATTGGGACGAGGCGCGCCGTCTGCTGCAACATTCGCTGAGCGCCGCCGAACAGCAGCAGATGTTGGAAGAGGTCGCGGTGAGCCGCCGCAACCTCGCCGAGCTGGAGTTGCTGCAAGGTCATTACGCGGCGGCGATCGCCCAGGCGCGTCAGGCCGGCGACCTGTTCCGGCAACGCGAAGACGCGCGCGGTCAGGTCGATGTCGACCTGCTGCGGGTGCAGGCCCTGATCGAAGCGCATGCCACGACCGATGCGCAGCGCCTGCTCGACGAGCAACGCAAACCGCTCGCGCAGGCGTCCAGCGAACAGCGTGCGATCGCCCATCTGCTGCAGGCGCAGCTGGCCGCGCGCGAGCATCGCGCAGCGCAGGCCGGCCCGGCCCTGCGTCAGGCCCGGCAACTGGCCGAAGCCTCCGGCGTGCGCCAACTGCAGCTGCAGATCGCCCTGGAACAGGCCCGCACCGAGCCCGCCGACGCCTCGCTCGAGCGTGCGACCGCCGCCCTCGGCCACGCCGGCTTGCGGCTTGCCTGGTTGGAACAGGCGATGCAGCGTGCGCTGTCCGCAGGCAACCCGGCTGCGGCCTTAGGCCACTACCGCGAGGCAACACAGCGCTTGCGCGATGGCGACTTCCATCGCGCCCACACCTTGCATCGGCTCGGCGCGAGTGCCTACACCGCGGTCGGCGACGTCGCCGGCGCGCGCAGCGCTCACAACAAGGCCGATGCGGCATTGAGGAGCTTGCGCGACGGACTGCCGCCGGCCTTGCGCAGTGACTTCGACCGCATCGAAATTTCGTCAGGCAAGGCAACGCCATGAACCGGTCCGACCCCACCGAGCCCGACCTGTCGCTGGATCGCATCCGCGATCAATACCGCAGCCTGCTGCAACGCCTGGAAGCCAACGAACGCGAGTTCCGCCGGCTCGGCCGTTCGGTGTGGCGAGTGCAGGAAGACGAACGCCGCCGTCTGGCGCGCGAACTGCACGACGGCATCGGCCAGAACCTGACCGCGCTCAAGCACCGCCTGGTCCAACTCGGCGAGGGATTGTCCGAAGAGCAACGCACGCGCCTGCAGGCGGCGATCGCGCTGTGCGCCGACACGCTCGAAGACACTCGCGAACTGTCGCGCCTGCTGCGTCCGCCGATCCTCGACGACCTCGGCCTGGAACCGGCGCTGCGCTGGCTGGCGCGCAGCCAGAGCGAAGCCAGCGGCATGGACGTCGCGATCGAGATCGAAGCACTGCCGGCGCTCGACGGCGATCTGCAGACCCTGCTGTTCCGCGTCGCCCAGGAAGCGATCAACAACGCGGCCAAACATGCGCAGGCACGCAGTGTGCTTTTGCGCCTCGTCGCGCGCAGCGGCCTGCTGCAATTGCAAGTCGTCGACGACGGCTGCGGCTACGACCCCGATGCGGTCGCCGCGTCCGGCGGCTGCGGCCTCGGCGGCATGCGCGAGCGCCTGCGTCTGTACGACGGCCAGCTCGAAATTCATTCCGTGCCCGGCGAAGGCACGCGCCTGCGCGCGGTGCTGCCGTTGCCGCCCGTCGCCGACGCCTGAGGCTTGACGGCAGCGAAGCCGGCGCGCACCTTGCGGGCATGGCGAGCTTTACTATTCGCGTTCTGATCGCAGACGACCACACTCTCGTGCGCGAGAGCCTCGTCAGCCTGTTGCAGGCCGACGGCGCGATCGAAGTCGTGGCCCAGGCCGCCGATGGCCTGGAGACCGTCGCCCGGGCCATCGCCACCCGTCCCGACATCGTCGTCGCCGACATCTCGATGCCGAGCCTCAACGGCATCGAAGTGGTGCGGCGCCTGCGCGAAGCCCTGCCCGACACCCGCGTGCTGGTGCTGACCATGCACCAGGAAGAAGAGTACGTACTGCAGGCGGTACGCGCCGGCGCTTCCGGTTATCTGGTGAAAGACAGCGCCGCCTCGGAACTGCTTGCCGCCGTGCGCAGCCTGCATGCCGGCCGCAGCTACTTCGGCCCGCAGGCGGCCAAGGCCATGGCCGAACAGATGCGTCACCCCGAGCGCACCGTAGAAGACCCCTATGGCCGGCTGACCCCGCGCGAACGCGAAGTGTTCCATCTGATCGCCGAAGGCCTGACCACCAAAGAGATCGCCCGTAAACTCGACATCAGCGCCAAGACCGCCGAGAACCACCGCGCCCGCGTGCTCGACAAACTCGACGTGCGCAACACCGCCGAGTTGGTGCGCTACGCCCTGCGCAAGGGCTTGCTCGACTGAACATGCTCCGCGGCACACTCGACTGCGTGCTGCCAATTTCGCCTCGCCACTGCCGGCAGCCCAAAGGGTAGGAGCGACGCGAGCCGCGACCGCGCACCTTCAACCTCGCGCCGTAACCCTCAGCACCGCCCAATGTAGGAGCGGCGCAAGCCGCGACCGTGCTACCTCAATCTCGCGGCGCAACCCTCAGTCCCCCCAGGGTAGGAGCGGCGCAAGCCGCGACCGTGATCCCGCCAACCTAGCCTCGTCACTCTGCCGAGCCAACCTGCTTTCCCAGCGTGGCCATTCGTCTACACGCATGCAGCAAATGCCTACAACCGATCGGATTTTTCCTATAGCCGCCCGAAGCGGCCCGCTGCTAGGCTGGGATCTCGATGGCCATTCGTCATCGGCCGCACTACCAGGCATCTTGCAGAGCGACCCGGAAGTCAGGCCGGTAATAGCGGTGCATCGAGTCGACACGAGGAGAAGTCCTTTGCGATATCCCTCAATGGCTATCTGTCTCGTTGGACTGGACGCGGTTACTCATGGAAATAAGGCTGCCATCCGGTCTGGGAAATGATCATGTCAACTTCATATCGATTCGTTCTAAGTCTGGCGGGCGTTCTTCTGGCCAGCGCATGCTCCAGTGACTCCGGCGCCAAGAAGCCCGAGTACAAGAAGAACCCTGATCCGAAACAACGCTACGAGATTGCCGTCGCTCTGGACAGGGCGCCTGGCGCATTCGCCGTCGTAGACGCGACCATGCAGTTCGACATCACCAACATGGATTGCCTTCCGCCAGCCGAGTCGCCGTCGGGTGTCCAAACGACGCCGGCTTCAACCTTTTTGCCGATCGTGCTTGCCAGGATTCCTGATGGTTCCTATAAGGGAAAAGTTGCCCTTGATGGCTTACTCGATGGGGACTATTTCGGCAAGGGTGTCTGCAAGTTCAAGCCTGTTGTTGCCAGCATCATCTTCAAAGCGACTGGGGCCGACGGCGAGACTCGATTCATCGCGAGCATGAACGCCGAAGAGGTTCGTGAATCGAAGAGTAAGACCAACTACTACTGGCGTGGCGGCTATCCGAAAGAAGCCAAGTTGCCGAACTATCCGGACTACGGATACAGCGATCCGATGGAGTTCAAGGAAAGTCTGCGGGCTGAGCTCTTCAGCATAAGTACGGAATCCAAAGTCGCGCAGCCATGAGTATTACGACGCAGCAGTACGCCGATCTGGCCGACGATGCGTATCGGAGTCCGGACCTTAAAGACCCCGAAAGCAGAAGAGCGAAGATCGGAGAAGTCGAGTACGCGATTCTTGCTCATATCGACAAGGATTCCGGCTATCAGGGGACGATCTACCAGCGGCTGGATACCAAGGAAATCGTTGTTGCTCATCGCGGCACCGAGTTCGGCGACCAGCCGATCAAGGATGGCTTGTTGGCTGACGGTGGAATGGTCGCAAATCGTGTTAATCGACAAACGAGCGATGCACTTGGATTCACCCGGCATGCTATGGAAATCGCTGACGCCCAAGGGCTGCGAAGTGGGACAACCCCTCAGGTAACCGTCACAGGCCACTCGCTGGGTGGGTGCCTAGCCCAGATCACTGCGGCAAAGCTGAACTTGAATGGAGAGACCTTCAACCCTTATGGTGCGGTCGGGCTCGGATACAGGATTCATGAAGGGGGCAACCAGATAATCAACCACGTGATGGCTGGTGATTTCGTAAGTGCTGGAAGCCGGCACTTCGGAAAGGTCAAGATGTATGCAGATCCCGTGGAGGTGAACATCCTAAGGGCTGTCGGCTATGAAGACAGTAGTAGCCGGCTTGATGTCCGTAATCCGTTGAAGGCTGCGGCCTACGGAAACGGCTCTCACCGGATGCATCACTTTCTGAATGTGGATGTCAACGGGCGACGAGATCATTCTGTTCTGGGCGACGTCAGGGCAATAGAACTGGCGGAACAGCATCGACCTATGTTCGAGAAGTACAGGAGCGATGTCCTGGCATTGCGCAGTGGCGTTTCGGCCGGAGTTGCATTGTCAGGCGGGGTCCAAGGAGTTGCTGGAGAAATCAGCCGCCGTCTGCCTGACAAGGTGTCAAATCCATTCGAAGACTCGAAGGGAACATTGCCTTCTTTACCAAGCGAAGGGCATCGAGTAAGCGATCCGCACGATTCCGGGCATCCTGACAATGCCATGTATCTGAAGATTCGAGACGGCGTTGGCGCCGTTCGCCAGCAGCAGGGGAGACCCTTCGACGAAGGCTGCGAACGGATTGCCGTCAGCCTGCTCGTAGCGGCGAAGCAGGCCGGCCTGGATCGAGCCGACCATGTAGTGCCCAGTGTCGGTGCCAACCCAGGGGATACCTATTTCGTCGTGCAAGGCGATCTGCGCGACCCGGCGCATAAGCGCGCTCAAGTCTCGATTGCTGCGGCTGAGCAAACACCAGTCGTTGTTTCGTTGCAAAAACTCGAGGTTGAGAATCAGCGCCTGGCGGAGACTGAAAGCCAGAATCAAGAGCAAGCTCGAAGCAACGGCCCACGTATGAGTTGATCAACGCTTGAGTCCAGATTGCCGTTGTGCTTCGCAGCATCGCTAAGATAAGTCGAGCTCAGCTTTCCATTGCATGTGGCGATGCAGTGACGATCTCGGCTGAGGCGATCCTGCAAGAGGGTCAGCGAGCGTTGATCTGGCCGATACCGGACCACAATCGCTCGAATTCCTCCCGACTGATTCGAAACGGCTCGAACTCCGACTGACAAGCCGGCGCGTGGCAGGCCCGGACACATCGGCATCGACCGGTAGCCGAATGAGCGAAATCGGTCGCTCGGCCATTCTCTCCGTTCTGTCCGCCTTCGGCCGTCAGCGGACGTAGCTCTTGTCGGTCGGACGCCCCGTGCCAAGCGTCGATGTCTCGGCGAACGGGCTGGGCCGATCATTCGGCCTACGGCCTCGGACCATCCGAGCCCGACCGACGTCGAACCGGGCTGGGCGGGTGCATCCACCCTGTCGCTGGGAAGTCAGGGGAGGTTCCACGAGAAGCGACAAGCCGCCCGCCCCGTCCGATCCGCCGGGCCAGGTTCGGCCACCGCATCCGGGTGGTCGCGGGTCCACGACCCACTCGCATGCACCGACATGACTGGCCGACAGAAGCTCACGGTTTACCGCGGCGAGGCACAGGAAACGGACTCCGCGGTCGGTGAGCCAGCGGTGCCTAGCCGGAGCAGCGCCCCGCAGGGGTCATGGGCATGTGTACCATTGCGTACCCTCGCCGGGGTGCGTAGGCCGGGCACCGGAGCGAGGTGATGCAGGAATGTTCCGCCTGTTCGCCGCAAGCGCGCGTCGCCATCTCGCCGTGCGGTCGCAACTCGACAAAAACCGACCTTTCGATGCGCCGATCATGTTGAGCCAGCATTTCCTGTTCTTCTTTGCCATGCTCGGCGCCTTCAATGGCATCGGCGCGGCGTCGTTTCTGTGGTGGCGGGCCAAGGGCGAACCCACGCAGCGTTGGCTATCGCTGCTGATCCTGGCGGTCAGTGTGCGAACGGGCAAATCCGTTGCCTTCTATTTTTGGCCCGACATTCCCAAGGCCGTTCTCCAGATCGGCCTGACCGCCTGTTTCATGATCGGGCCCTGCCTGTTCTTTCTGGTCCGTTCAAGCCAGAACGACAGCTCCGGCCCCGGGCGAGCCGACCGCCGGCATATCGCCGGGTTGCTGTCCGTCGCCGCCGCGGTGAACCTGTTGCTGCCCTATGCCGACTACATCGACCTGTGGCGACAAGCGATCACGCCGGCCATCACCTACTCCTGGCTGGGCTATCTCCTGCTTGCGAGCGCACAGGTCTACCTGCATCGCACGCGGCTTTCGGGGACACCCAGCGGCCCGCTGTTGCTGGGGGCGGTGGGCGGCATCTGGTTGATCTGGATCGCCTACTACACCTCCGGCTACACCTCTTACATCGTCGGCGCGCTGTCGTTTACCTTCGTCCTCGCGGCGAGCGTTCTGATCTACCTGCGCCTGCGCTCCGGTCAGGCCCCGATCGAGCCCTATCAGGATCGCCGGATTCCGGAGCCCGAGGCCGCCGTGCAGTTGCAGGCCCTGGCCGAGTTGATGGCGCGCGAGCGCTTGTACCTGGACCCCGCATTGACGCTGCCCCGCCTCGCTCGCCGGCTCGGCGTGCCCCAGACCCGGCTGTCGCAGCTGCTGAACGACAACAACCAGACCTCGTTCAAGCAGTACCTGGCGCAGCTGCGCGTGGGTGAGGCGAAGACGCTGCTGCGACAGCTCCCCCCGAAGCCGCTCGAAGTCGTCGCCGAAGAAGCGGGCTTCCAATCGATGTCGACCTTCTACAGCGCATTCAAAAAGCTCGAGGGGGTCACGCCGGCGGCGTTCCGCGCCAGCAAAACCGACTCCGAAAAGCGATTCCAGCACTCCTGAAGGATATTGCAAGACATTGATCTGAAAGAGATTGGGTAGTGTGCGGGCTCCTCCCCACGAGCTCGCGCTCATGCACCTACCCCGCTTCATCCGGTACCTTCCGATACTCATGCTGTCCGCCTGGCTGGGCGGCGCTTCCAGCGCCCATGCCTTCGCCGGGCCGGCCTTCACAGGGCCGGCCTTCACAGGGCAGGTCGCCGCAGGGCAGGCCCTCGCCGGCCAGGCGGCGGTAGATCGTTCGCCGACCGAGGCGTCTCGCACGGTCCCGTCCGTCGCGAAGACCGGCAGCCGGGAGTCCGCTCGCGGCAGCCAGGGACGCATCCTCTTCATCCTCGCCAGCAGCAAGGTCTACGGGGCATCGGCCCTGCCGGCCAGCATCAGCTTCGGCGAGGTCGTGCATGCCTGGGATACGTTCCAGGCGGCGGGCTATTCGGTCGACTTCGTCTCGCCCGATGGCGGCGCCGTGCCGATCCTCGACACTTATGTCAGCAAGGAGGTGGAGCCCCGTCTGAAGGACGAGCGCGTCATGGACGGGCTGCGGAACACCGTCAAACCCGCCCAGGTCGACCCCGCCCGATACCGCGCCGTGTACTACGTCGGCGGCAGTAATGCCATCTACGGCGTGCCGGAGCATCCGGTCCTGCAGAACATCGCCATGCATGTCTACGAGCGCAACGGCGGGGTGATCTCGGCCGTCTGCCACGGCACGGCTGGAATCGTGAACCTCAAGCTCCCCAACGGCCAGACCTTGGTCGCAGGCAAACGCATCACCGGTTTTCCCGAAGAACACGAAGATCAGGGCGCTGCCTACTTCAAGGAGTTCCCTTTCCTGATCCGGAAAACCGTCGAAACCCGCGGCGGCTCGTTCCATGCGGTCAATGGCGACGGGCCGTACATCGAAGTCGACGACAGGGTGGTGACGGGCCAGAACTACGCGTCCGCGAAGCCCGTGGCGGAAGCCGTGGTCGCCGTGCTTCGCAAACTGGCCGACCGATAGCCAGGTCGCGGCGCGGCTAAAGGCCGACTACCGGAGCACCGACCATCGCCAGGCGAGGTCGGAACATTCTCACGCATTAGATAAAACTCAGGACAACCATGAAAATCTCGATCCGGTCGTTTGTTTTCGCACTCGCTTTCCTCCTCCTTCTTCCTGCGTCCGCCGTGGCGCGAAGCAGCGAGCATGATGCGGTGGATCAAGCCATGAAAAAGATGATGCGCGCCTTCGAAACCGGCGACGCCAATCTGGCTTTCGAAGTGCTCAGAAAGGACGGGGCGGTGCTCGGCTACTCGACCTCCAGAGGCCAGGTGGTCACGCAGACCGCGGAAGAATGGGCGAAGGGGTTCCCAGGCAAGCCGGCCGACGACGAGGCCCAACGCAAGCGCAGCTACGAAATCGTGGATGTGACCGAATACGCTGCGGTCGTCAAAGTGAAGCTGGATTATCCCGCGTGGAAGGGGATCGACTACATGGCGCTGTCGAAGATCGACGGAAAATGGATGATCGTGAGCAAATCGTGGAGCGGCCAACGTAAACCCTGAGCGCCGTAACGCAGCACTCAAGCCCACCGCTTCGCGTGCAGGGCGACGCGAAGCGGTGGGTTATGGCCGGTGTATCGTTTGCGCGCCGTTGTGGCGGAATGTTTGCCCCGAGTGAAACCGAATCGGGTTCACTCCAGCCGTGTCCGCTCCGGGTCGAAATCAGTCCCTCGCACTCGCGGCCCGGAACTGAGCTTCAGAACCTGGAAGCCCAGCTAGGTTGTGCAGCCAGTATGAAAACTCCGACCGCGCCTCCAACACAGTGCCGAGCCAGCGTGAGAAAATCGGGTGCGAGTTCGTTGCGGGACTGAGATCAATTGCCGCCCGCCGAACCGCTGGATCGTAGGAGCATTGCTCTACGCGGGTTAGCGGTACGGTGCTCGCAGGCAGAGCGTGTCTTACGTTGTCAGATCGGAAGGAAATGCGTGACTGAGCAGTAGAATCGATACTTACCATCATCGAAGTCGACCAAGAAGTAGCCGTGCAACGTGCCGTCCTGTTCGCGATATTCCATATGGAAACTCGGGCTTCCCTCGCAGGCGGCGAAGGTGGGAATCGTAACGGTCGCGTCGTCATCTCCAACCGCATCGACTTCAATCAGGTCGAGCTTGTAGCTGTCAAGATAGCGCACGACCCCTACCCACGGCTCAAGGTCTTTCGTACCGCCCTGGTTGAAGGGGCCGATGTCGCCGCGCGCAACCGACTTGATTACGGATCCGTCCGTCGTCATGCGCAGCCTGATGTCGTCGGCACCGGCTTCGGATCCTAGGAAACCGTCGGTTTCATCCGAACAGTAAAGGGATAATTGCCGTCCTGGACGCCCGCCCTGCAAGCCGTAGATGTAACTGAGGTTGGACGACCACTCTACCGTGAATTCGTGGGCCGAGTAGTTTTGCGACGATCCAGGCGGAAACCTTGGGTCTTCGCGACGCACCAGGACATAGAATCTCTCGCGTCTGGAGGTCGCCCAGGAGATAGTGGTTTCCCGGCGCTGGGCAGGTGCCGTGTCGATGTGAGTCAGGCTGCCGTCCTCCTTCTGCAGCAGAAGGAGCAATGTGTAGATGGGGGCGTCTTCGTCGTGGCTGAGGCGGAACGCCACGGTTTGTTCGCCTCCAGCGTCTGCACGGTCGGTATCGACGCAGAACCAGACACAGTCATGCTCATTCCACGGGGTGTTCGGATCATCCACGTTGAGAGGCCCGTTGTTCGCAGTTGCGTGCGACATCTTGCAGCGCGATGGCAAGGAGATGGCTTCCATTCGATTAGCGCCAGTGAACCGGTGCGCGTGCAAGGTGTACTCTGCACGCGCCGTACGATCCGGAATGAAGACGCGCACGAAGAACGGTGCTGTCGGCAGGACGAACTTGGTTCCATAGTGGTTGGAAGCAGTCGTCTGTTCGGCTTGGAAGCGGTAGGCCGAATAAGGCTGACTCAGATTCGTGGCTAGATAAATCTCAAAGGCAGGATCCGTGGCCCCACCCGTGCGTTGGATCCTGAAGGCATAGGCGCCGGCTTTATCGAAGCGATGCCAGCGCATCGCTCCGGGTGTCAGCAACCCCGCGTTGTGCCAGTCGATGAAATTCCCGGGTGCCACGATAGCGGAAGGAACACGGCAATAGGCTGATTCGAGGGAGAAATGGGCGCGCAAGGGGTAATGGTCACTGGTGAATGAGGACCGCTCTCCATCCACCACCGGATTGCTCTGCATTAGTTCGTGCGCGATCTGGAGGTGCTGCGCTACCAGGCGACGACCCCGGCCGCCGGGTGTTCTACCAAGAATGTAGTCCAGGCGCTTTCCGGGAATTGTGGTAAGCCCCTGATCCCAGGCGTTGCCGTAAGGCATTTCTATCTCGCCGGGCAGGGGCCCGTGCTGGGCATAAGCAAGACCCGGGGATTGCTCGTGTACCCACAAGTCGAAGAGCGTGTTGGTGAAATAGCTTGCGGGGTTGTTGAAATATGAGGTCCATTCATCGCCGGTCACGCCCGCTCTTCCCGGGTTGCCCGGCTGATAGGCGCCGGGCACGTTCAGATCGCCCATGAAGAAGACCTGGTGGTTGTCGGGAATGGGCGTACCCGAAACGCTGCCGATCAGGTTTGCGACCTCCGTGAATTGTCCCAGGCGATCTTCTCTATGCTGTTCGTCGCTCGTGTAATCGGCTTGGGCATGGCTCAGTACCACGTCGCACGGGTTGTAGGTGACGTCGAGCAGCACCCGGGCGAGCAAGGCGCCCTTTGCGGCGAGTGAGTCGTCGCCGCTTGACAAGGTGTACGGCCAGAAGACAACGATAGGATTGCCGCTGCTGTCGCGGGCGAATGGATAGCGGCTGAAAAGCATGAGACCGCTGTCTTCGAACTTCGTGTTGACCAGGCCAGCGAGCCCGTAGGCTGCCAGCACCACACTAGTCGTGAGCAGTGTGGCGGTCTGTGCGAGTTGGAGCCCAAGAAAGTTCAGGTCGCACTTATGTACCGCCCACGGGTATTTTGCGCTCAGTTGGTTCTTAAGTATTTCGCGCGCGTCCTCGTCAAATACTTCCATCAGCCCAACGATGTCGTAGTCGTATGGGCTTGCCAGGATGCGCTTGGCGATGATGCGGGCGCGCTTCTCAGCGGTTTCCTCAATGAAAAGGTCACCAGCGTCGCCGGCTTCCATACCCCATGACCGGAGTTGCGTGTTGAAGCTGAGGAGTCGGACCGAGTCAACCATTGGGCTCTCCTTCGTAGTGAACGGTCACTCTGGCTTAATCCGCGCCTCTTGCCGACGCGGCCCCGTGCCGTCACTGGACGTCACCTAATGTAGTGACGGCAGCCAGCGCGGTGATCGGTCACGGTGGGGCTCGGAATCAGTCTTCCTACGCGCTGAGCCGTTCGTCGCGAGTCTGACGACTGGGGCGGGATCCGACCGCGCGCGGATTAAATGCCCGCCATGAGTGGAAAGCCGCTAGCGAATGTCCGCTAGCGGCCAGAAACGGCCATCCGTCTGTCTACGAAGCGCGGCCGGTCCATTGCCACGCGGCCCGCCTAGGGGTTGCCGCGCAGAGCGGCTAGCCTCGGGCGCAGCGCTTCTCCAAGTTCCTGTATTCCCTGAGCATTGGGAAGGTACGTGAGATAGCGAATATGGCGCAGGTCAAAAGGGATGTCGTCCGCGTTCTGCGTTATCAAGATAACCTCGCGCCCAAAAGCGTGAGCTAGGCCGATCTCGTAGAACACATTTGGATTGCGACCCGTGCAGTCACAGATCACCACTGAAGCCCTGTCGATAAGTCCAACAACATCTTGGATCACCGCATCTGCATTCCAGATATCGTCGGCCCTGAGACATTCCATCCCGATTGAGGTGGCGATTTCTTGGAGCTTCGCGTAGACCGGACCGAACTGAGGTGCGAACGGCATCATTGCTGCGCAAAGCGTGCGGTCAATGCGCTCCGGCGCCGAAACGGCGAAGGCTGTCGGAAGGCGGCGGGAGGGTCTCTGATGCCTCGCGAGAAAACGAAAGAGATCAAAGTCGTGCACGGCCCAGTGTGTTCGAGTGAATACCGTCAGTCCTATCTGCAAACCAGAATTCGTCAGCAACTCGCCAGCCACAGCAGGCAATAACTGGTCGTAGTGATATTCCAGATTAACGTTAGTGCCCACGATCCGAGCCTGAGTGATGTACCCGACGTAGGCAGTTGGCAGCACGCCACGAGACTGCTCACTAAGGAACAGAGTCGGCAGCTTGATCAACTCTGCAAAGTTGGTCGTGTTAGCTGCGCCTGGTTGGAATCGAGCAACGATTGCCTCATCCGTATACTCAAATATGCGTGAAAGCGGAAACGAGTCAGCGTTATCCCGCCAGCCGTTCGCCGAGAATATGGCGCTATACATTTAAGATTTCCCTGCCGATGCCGGAGTCTAATATGCCAGTCTTCGAGCGGCTTCGCTTGTGGCCGGCATTCCACATCGTGGCGGCCCAGCATTTCTTGAAATACGTAGGCGAAGGTCATTCGCCGAATGCGATTGTCACACTCGGTTATGCGCTTCCTCGCTGCTCAAGCTTCGCGGCTCTCTCCTTCGGTGACTTCTGCTGGTAAGGCTGCCCCGCTGGTGTCAGAAAAGCACCTTTAACATCGAGCCATCCATCATTGGCATCTTCGGGATAGAAGGACGACCAAGGGTCGATGCCAGCCATTATCAGTTTCGGGCCAGTGCGCGAGACGAAGAGATCCTCAATCTGCCCGACATTTCCTATCCGCCTCTCGCACAGCCAAGCCTTTGAAAGCTTTGGATCCAGCGTTGCCGAGACTAGACCTGCCTTGCCGAGACTGGATTCCTTGTAACCGAAGTCGCTTGAATATCTATGCATTACCACATCGGTTGTGGCGAATCCTTCCAACTCAGCTCTCAGTTCGCTGATTAGCTCAGCGTTCATCGCGAGGCCATTAGCGCGGTCAATGCGAAACTGCCCCCTGTAGCCGGTAGCGCTATTGAAGAACCAGTCAAAGAGCGGAGCACCCAGCGGGAACTGAATCACCCCACGGAGGTCCTCGGAATTGCGACCGGATTCGTCAAATCCGAATCGTGCTTCCATGGTTTCCATAGCCACACGGAGTGCTTCGCGCACAGCCGCGACCTGCTCAGACCAAGGTGGAGCCTGCCTGAGATGGAAAGCCCGCGTCGCATCATGTGTATCAAATTCGTCGAGCGTCCAAAGGTGCGGCATGGTTTGCTCAGGGGGTTCCTTGATCGACTACATAAGTGGGTCCTCAGATGACAAGATCAACGGTTCAATCCGTCAACATGGGCCTACTGCGGCGATGGACTCGCATTACACGAGCTGACAGTTGGCGCCCTATGGATTCGTCGCCAGGCGATAGACGAGGAATTTCCTATGTCCGCTTTGGGTCGGAAGCGGACGCGCGCTCATGCGCATGCTGCCGGCATCTGTCGAATTCCGCTCCGGTCGTTCGTCGTAATGAGGTAGCGGACAACTGGCAACCGGCTCACCAGGAGCGCATCAGCATGACCATCATCATTACCGCCTTTGAACGCTCGCCCGACGGCGGCAAGGGACTGGCGCGAGATACGCGCGTGCGTTGGGCGCTGGAAGAAACAGGGCAACCCTACGAGGTTCGCCTGGTTTCGTTCGCTGCGATGAAGGAGCCCGCGCACCTGCGCCTGCATCCATTCGGCCAGATTCCCACCTACGAGGATGGCGATCTCGCCTTGTTCGAAACGGGCGCGATCGTCCTGCATCTCGCGCAAAACCATCCGGGCCTGTTAGCGGGCGACGCCAACGCGCGGGCGCGTGCCATTACCTGGATGTTCGCCGCGCTCAACACCGTGGAACCGTCGATCCTCGACCTCGTCGTCGCCAAATTCCAGGAAGGCGACCGGCCCTGGGCCAAGCAGCGCTTGCCCCTGGTCGAAGATCGCATTCGCCATCGGCTGCTCCAACTGTCGACCCGCCTGGGCGATGCCGACTGGCTCGATGGTGCGTTCAGTGCGGGCGATCTGATGATGGTCTCGGTGCTGCTCAGGCTGCGACCGTCGGGCATCCTCGACGAATTTCCGGCCCTGGCCGCCTACGTCGCCCGCGGCGAAGCCCGGCCCGCGTACCAGCGGGCCTTCGCCGCGCAATGGGCGGTCAATGCTGCCAAGCCGCAAGGCGGCTGAGGGTTCGGGTTGGGTCGGGCATCGTCGTTCGGAGCAACGGTCGGCCTTCGGCCCGATGCAGACGCTCGGCCGTGGGTGTTAAGCCCCGAAACCAGGTGGCGCCTGAAAACCGCCAAGCTCTTGTGCGATGAGTCGGGCTACTTCAATGGTGGTCTGATCGCCATATTCCGGACCGATAATCTGCAAGCCGATCGGAAGCCCATCGCTCGACAATCCACTGGGAAAAGCGGTGCTCGGCAAGTAGGCGGCGGTCGCAAGCCCTATCCAAAATTAATGCTCGTAATGCGAAGTCGGTGCTTGGTCGACGGCGAGAACCCTCTCATGTTTGGGCCGATGATCGTGTTCGTAGGCCGTTGTTGCGGAGATCGGGCATATCACCACATCCCAATCGTTGAAGAAGGCGCGCCACCGTAGCCGGTGGTTGGTGCGCGCCTCATCGTGATCGGACCAGCTTCGATGATCCAGTACGCGGGCGCGCATCACCACCGCTAACGGCGATTCGTCGTTCGCATCGAACTCTGCAGCCGCCCGCTGGGCATCGGAATAATATTCATCGGGAAGGCCGACAAGTCCTGCCGATGCCAACAGGTTCAGATAGGTTTTGTGCGATTCCCTTGCGGAGATTTCGGGGCGCGCCAGATCGGAGACCACCGCGCCGGCCCGAGCGAGAACCTCCCCGACTTCCTGCACGCGATCGGATATCTCGACAGAGGTAGGAATGCAATCCTCCTTCGGCCAAATCGCTACGCGCAAGCCTCGCAACGTGCGCGCCTTCGGCGGTGGAAGCGCTAGCCTCCAGCCCGACGACCGGAACCGGTCAGGACCCGCTACAGCATCCAGAGCCAGCGCCAGATCTTCCGCACTTCGCCCCATCGGCCCGACGACATTAAAATCCGGCGCGGATACGACGCCCAGGGGATTGTGGCCAAGCGTTGGAACGATTCCATAAGTGGGCTTGTGCCCATACACGCCACAGAAGTGAGACGGGTTTCGGATCGATCCAGCGATATCGGAGGCAAATTCCAAGCCGGTCAAACCGGCCGCCAGCGCGGCGGCCGATCCACCGGAAGAGCCACCCGGCGACCTCCCCGTATTCCACGGGTTGTTGGTTGTGCCGTAAATATCGTTGTAGCTCTGCCAGTCCGCGAGTCGCAGCGGGACGTTCGTTTTCCCAATGAAATGGGCGCCGGCTGCCTTCAGGTGCTCGACCACCGTGGCGTCGTTCGCGGCGAGGTTGTCCCGTTGCTCCGGCACGCCCCAGGTAGTCGGCAATCCAGAAATATCGAAGGCTTCTTTGATCGTCATCGGGACGCCGTGCAGCGATCCCAATCGGTGCCCCCGGGCAAACGACTCATCCGCCAACTTCGCCGCTTGCAACGCGCGTTCGAAATCCCTGACCACGACGGCATTCAACGCTCTATCGAATTGCTCGATGCGCTCGATGTAGTACTGAGTGAGTTCGAACGAGCTGACTTGTTTTCGCTGGATCAGTTCCGCCAGGTCGGTCGCCGACGAAAAAGCCAGCTCTCCCGATGCGAGGCCATTCTGCGCAGATGAAACTGCAGTGCCGCCTGACGCTCCAGGAACGTCGCGCCTGGAAATCGGATTCATGATTGTCCTATCTGTAGGCCGGCGGTCTTCAATCGAGGGTGCTTCCGCCCGTGATTCTTGCGGGCTTGTCTTGCGATGCCGGAATTCTAGCGGAAACACAAGTGGCCGCGACGGGGCGCCTCGCGCCCAACTTCATGGCCCAGGAGGGCCTTAACCAACACTTTCGCCAGGCGTTGGTCATGGCATTCTTCGCCCATCTGGCCGCAGCTTTCGGCCCGAAGCGCATTCTCATTGGGCTACCGGCGTTATTGCTTGACAGCTCGATGGGTATGGCTGGACCCTTTACGGCATGAATATCGATATCGAAAAGCTCAGCCTGGCGGAACTGACGTCCCTTTTGACCGCCGCGGAGCAGCGGAAGAAGTTGATATCCAGCCGTCGTCCCATTGCCTTGGTGCGCCGAAAAGTGATCGCACTGGTTGCTCAGTACGGTTATACGATCGAGGACCTCTATGGGGACCGGCCGGTAGCTGAGATTGCTCCCAAGAAGCGAGCGCCGCGGCGAAAGGCGAGCAAGGTGGCTGCCAAGTACCGCGACCCGGATAACAAGCGCAATACCTGGTCGGGCCGTGGGCGGATGCCGCTGTGGCTGGTGCAGAAGACGAAGTATGGTCGGAGCGTCGCTGACTTCCTGATCCCCGGCCTGGCAAGGCCCACCGCACGCAAGAACAGTTCAATTGGCCAACGGACGCTCGTCAAGCAGGGCTGACGCAGCATCCTGGATGCGCGGAAGGCCGTGCGGGCTGCATTCGGGCTCTTATGCTGCGCGGTTACACGCGTTAATGGTCAGCCGCCACCAGCGCTCCCTTATCCAATCGTCGCAACTTTCGCAGGCGAATTGGAAGGTGATCGAGACGTCCCAGGGGCGGCAACAACTTCGCCTTTAGGTACGCTTTCGGCCGACAGCGGTCATTGCTGTTGCCGACAACACGGTCGGTTCCCAAGAGGCCATTGCGGTTGCCGTTCCACATGGGGCGCGAGTCGTGGTTGATACAACCCTTGCGCCGTGACTAGGCTCCTTCACTGAAAGGCCAATGTAAGGACGCGCAATGCATCGCGCGTTCGCCGGTCGCTGAGGTTGCTATACAGCATCACGTCCTGCGGACGTATCGGCGGCAGCGACAGAAGCCCGCCGACGTCGACCGTGCCCGGCGGCGCCGCGCGCCGCGCCAGCAGCGCCACCGCGAGGCCGGCGACCGCGGCGGCGCCCAGGATCGCGGCGCCCTTGCCGACGAAGACTTCGCGCCATTCGACGCCAGCCCGATCAAGCGCCCGTACCGCCTCGATACGGATGCGGCAGGATTCGCCTTGCGTAGCCAGCGGTAACGGCTGGCCGGCGCGCGGCTCCCAGCCGGCCGCTGCGAACCACGAGAAGGATTCCGCGAACACGATCTTGCCCCGCTTGCCACGGTCTTCGGGGCGCAGCACCAGCACGGCGTCGAGTTCCCCCCGTTCCTGGGCTTGCATGAGCTCCTTGGTGCCGGCGATGCGCATCTCGACCAGCAGATTCGGATCGTGGTCGCGTATCTGTCGCAGCAGTAGCGGGAGTTCGCTGCGGACCAGTTGTTGGTTGATGCCGATCGCCAACCGGCGCTGCTCGGTGTCGAAGGCGGCGGCCGCACGGTCGTGGGACGACACCAGTTCGCGCGCCACGCCAAGAAAGGCGAGTCCCTCGACCGACAGGCGAACGTGCCGCGGCGTGCGTTCCAGCAGGCGGCGGCCGAGTTGCCCCTCCAGGCGCTGCAGCTTGAGGCTTACCGCGGATTGGGTGGTGCCCAGCACGTCGGCTGCCCGGGTAAAGCTGTGCAAGTCGGCCGCCAGCAGGAAAGCCCTGACCGCGTCCACGTCCATCGCCTTCATCTGTAAGGATTCGATTTCGAAATGGCAGATATCTTTGTAAATGCATTTTTCATATCTATCAAGCGACTTAGGATGGGGCCGGTCGACCCCCACTCATAAGGACTCACCGCGATGAAACCATTGACCGGCGCATTCGTCGCCATGCTGGCGGGGTTGGCCGCCCGCGACGTACCCGTGCCGACCGGCGTCTTCCCACTGCAAGGCACCTGGAGCCTGGTCGCCGCGGACAAGCTCCTGCCGAATGGGGAGACGACACGGGACTACGGCGAGAACCCGAAGGGCAGGCTCGTCGTCGATACCAAGGGGCGGTACTCGCTGCAGATCTTCAAATCCGAACGCCCGCATTTCGCCAGCGACAGCAAGGCCGATGGCAGCGTCGACGAATTCAGGTCCGCGGTCATGGGCAGCAGCACTCATTACGGCCGGTTGACGATCGACGAACGGGCGGGGGTATTGGCGTTCTCGATCGAAGGCTCGTCCTTCCCTAACTGGGAGGGCACGACCCAGAAACGCCAGTACCAATTTAACGGTGCCGAACTGCGTTACCAGGTGCCGCCCCGGGCGGATGGGAGCATCCCGGTTTCGGTGTGGAAGCGGCTTGATTAAGCCTTGCCTCGTTTCCGTTCGGAGGCGATCGCGCCTTCGATTCGCGTTTCAACCGATGGAGCCGTCATGCCGCACTTCGTTGTCGACTGTTCTCAGGGGATACTTCAGATTCATGACGAAGAATCGATCATCGCTCGGCTGCATCGGGTAGCGAACGCGTCCGGGTTGTTCGAGGAATCGGACATCAAGGTTCGCATGCGTCCCTTCGCAATCCATGCTGTCGGCGGCCGACGAGAAGATTTCATTCACACCTTCGCCTGGATCATGCAGGGGCGCAGTGTCGAGCAACGCGCTGCCTTGTCGAAGGACATCGTCAGCGAGCTGGCGGAGATGTTCCCACAGCTTCCTCGCATTGCCGCGAACATCGCCGAGTTCGAACAGGCGACCTATTTCAATCGCGCGATGATGTGACTCCCCGGTCGGGGGTTGGCGCGGTGGGTGATGTCGATCATCGGCATTCGATGGATATGCCGCCGTCAGCGAGGAAGGCGCTTGCGAGATCAATCGGCCTGTATTTCCGGAATAACCGCAGCAGCGAACGGCGCAAGCACCGTCCAACCCAGGTTCGCATACAGGCCGCGGCCGTCTTCGGTCGCCACCAGAAGCTGTTGGCTTGCTGGAGATTTTCTCGCGCTGCTCAGCGCGATCATTACCGCGACACCCAGTCCTTTACGGCGGTGGTCCTGCGCGGTTTCGATGCGGTCGTAGATGAAGGCGTCTGCGGTTTCCGCCGCGCATCCGGTTGCGGCCAGATCGCCATTCGGTGCGATGACGCTGGCTCGGGTGACAGGGCCTGCTCGATCCAGTTCCATCCGGTAGCCGGTCGGCAGGGGCTTGGTATCGAGGTTCGCTATGGCCGCCGTCATCAGATAGTTCGCTGGCTGGATCTCCCAGCGGGCGGGTAGAGCGCTTCGCAGTTCCTCATCGGAGCCGCATAGCTTCAGGTAATGCCGCGGCGCGGTGATGTCTTTGGCGATTTCGCGCAGGCCGTCGCATAGCGCCGGGAACACCCAGCGTTTCGTTTCCTTTTCCGAGTGGGTATCCACGCGAAAGCCGCCACGGTCGTGCACGGGAACCGGGGAGCCGCGGGCGATGGAGTGCGCGGCTTGCCAGGCGAACAGGAGCTTGGGATCGATGCGGGGTGCGGTCATGGCGGAGGTCGGCGAGGCTCGGCAGGGGAAGGGGCATTCTCCGACGGCCGCAGGTGCGGCGCCATTGGCTGTCGGCTATGAGGTTCCCGTGACCGCCGACTAGAGCATTGCCCGGTCTCAGGAACTAAGACGGCAGCGATAGGGCGAGACAACAGGCTCGAACGATTCGCCCGCGCAAAGCAGACGCGTTCGCTCAGGTCACCGTCCGCGCCTTGTTCTTCGCCGTCTGCGTGTCCCGCACCGGCGGCAGGCCGAACACGCGGCCGTATTCGCGGGTGAACTGCGGGACGCTTTCGTAGCCGACCGCGAATGCGGCACTGCTGGCGCTGACGCCTTCCGACAGCATCAGTCGCCGGGCTTCGATCAGGCGCAGTTGTTTCTGGAATTGCAGCGGCGACAGCGAGGTCACTTCGCGGAAGTGTTGGTAGAACGAGGACGGGCTCATGCCGGCGGCTGCCGCGAGGCGTTCGACCGGCAGCGGTTGGGCGAACTCGGCGCGCAGCACGGTCACGGCCCGCGCGACGCGTTGAGCGTTGCTGTTGGGCCAGCCCAGGCGGCGGATCGCGGCGCCGTGCCGTCCCAGCAGCAGCCAGTAGTGCAGTTCGCGCAGCAACTGGGTTTGCAGCACCGGCATCGACGCGGGGCGGTCGAGCAAACGCATCAGGCGCAGCGCCGCGTCGGCGACTTCGCTGTCGGTCGGCTCGATCCGCACGGGGAAGCGGTCGGCGCTGGGCGCCGCCTGCATTTCCGTGGCCAGGTTGGCGATGACCGCAGCATCGAGTTCCATCACGAAGGACAGGTAGGGCGCGGCGGCGCTGGCCTGGGTGATCTGGCTGACGGTCGGCACGTCGGCGGCGATCAGCAGCGAGTCGCCGGCGCCGAAGGCGAAGGTTTGCGTGCCCATCGTGACCTGCTTGCTGCCTTGCAAGACCAGGCAGACCAGCGGCCGCGAGATTTCGTGCAGCAGGCCACTGGGCGCGGTGGCGCGGATCGCAGCCAGGCCGGGAATCGGGGTGCGGGCCAGGCCGGTCGGGTCGGCGTGAGCCTGGGCGTAATGGCCGACGGTATCGAGAAGAGTGATCACGGGGCGAGCCTACTCCGTCGCTGCGGCGGCACGGGCCAGCTTGGAGGATCAGGCAAACAACGCCGAGATTCCAGCAACCGTGGGAGGGCCGCCGGTCCGATAGTGGCGCTCTCATTCGCCCCAGGAGTCGCAGCATGAGCAAGATCGCCCTCGTCACCGGTGCCAGCCGCGGGCTCGGCCGCAACACCGCACTCAACATCGCCCGCCACGGCGGCGACGTCGTCCTCACCTATCAACGCCGGTCCGAAGACGCGGCCGCCGTCGTCGCCGAGATCGAGGCGATGGGGCGCAAGGCGATGGCCCTGCCGCTCGACACCGGCGACGTCGCCGCGTTCGCTCCGTTCGCGCAGACCTTGCGGTCGGCGTTGCAGGACAGGTGGCAGCGCGAGCACTTCGATCACCTGGTCAACAATGCCGGCCACGGCGACAACGCGCCGTTCGAGCAGACCACGCAGGCGCAGTTCGACCGCCTGGTCGACGTCCACTTCAAGGGCGTGTTCTTCCTCACCCAGGCCTTGTTGCCGCTGATCGCCGACGGCGGCCGCATCGTCAATCTGTCGACCGGCCTGACCCGGTTCTCGGCGCCGGGTTGGTCGGCGTATGCGGCGGCGAAGGGCGCGGTCGAGGTGCTGACGCGGTATCTGGCGAAGGAACTCGGCAGCCGCGGCATCGCCGTCAACACGGTGGCGCCGGGCGCGATCGAAACCGACTTCTTCGGCGGCGCGGTGCGCGACACGCCCGAGTTCAACCGCCACTTCGCCGAGATGACCGCGCTCGGCCGCGTCGGCCTGCCCGACGACATCGGACCGATGATCGCCAACCTGCTGTCCGAACCAAACCGCTGGATCAACGCGCAGCGGATCGAGGTGTCGGGCGGTCAGGCGATCTGAGGCGG
The DNA here is from genome assembly GCF_052078695.1 of Lysobacter sp. CA196. Lineage (NCBI taxonomy): Bacteria > Pseudomonadati > Pseudomonadota > Gammaproteobacteria > Lysobacterales > Lysobacteraceae > Lysobacter > Lysobacter sp. CA196. The sequence continues at coordinate 84,546 of NZ_JBQJIN010000015.1, forward strand.
CGGCCGCAGCCTGACCTGCGCCGTCTGCTTCTGCGCCGCCAGGAACGCGCGTAGCGAGGCCGGTTTGATCGGTTTGGTCAGCACCCGACAGCCGCGTTCGCGCGCGGCGAGCTTGAGAGCGTCGCTGCCGTCGCCGGTCAGCAACGCGGCCGGCAACACGATGCCGAGGCGTTCGCGCAGGGCGTCGATGGTGGCGAGGCCGTCGAGGCGATCGTGCAGGTGGTAATCGACCAGGGCGACATCGGGATTTTGTTCGAGCAGCGCCAGGGCATCGTCGACGGTTGCGGCAAGCAGCGCGGTCGCGCCCCATCGGTCGAGCAGGGCGCGCATGCCGTCGAGGATTTCGCGGTCGTTGTCGATGCACAGCACGCGCAGGCCGGACAGCGAGTCGGCCACCGACGAGTTCGCCGGTTCGGCGACGGGCTGGGCGCGCAGTGCGTGCCCGCGCGGGACGAAGATCGAGAACACGCTGCCGCGGCGGATCTGCGAGCGCACGCGCAGCGGGTGGTCGAGGGTGCGGGCGATGCGCTGGCAGATCGACAGACCCAGGCCGAGGCCGCGCTCGCCGCCGCTGCCGGGCTGATCGAAGCGGCGGAACTCGTCGAAGATCTGTTCGAGGTGATGCTCGGGGATGCCGGGGCCGGTGTCCCAGACCTGCAGTTCGATGCGGCCCGGTTGCGAGGGGTCGTGATGCGGGCGCAGGCGCGCGGCCATCAGCACGCCGCCTTCGCGGGTGTAGCGCAAAGCGTTGGCGAGGAAATTCTGCAGCGCGCGGCGCAGCAGGCGGCGGTCGCTGCGCACCGGCATCGAGGCCTGGGCCAGGCGCACGCGCAGTTCCAGGCCGCGACCGGCGGCGCTCGGTGCGTACTGCGCGGCGAGTTCTCGCAGCAGTTCGCCGGCATCGAAATCGGTCAGCTCGGGGCGCAGCGCGCCGGCGTCGAGACGGGAGATGTCCAGCAAACCGTCGAGCAGGTCTTCGGCGGCGCGCAGCGAGGCGTCGACGCGTTCGGCCAGGCGCCGTTGCTCGCCGATGTCGTCGCTCTCGCGCAGGGCGGTGGTGAACAAGCGCGCGGCGTTGAGCGGTTGCAGCACGTCGTGGCTGACCGCGGCGAGGAAACGGGTCTTGGACTGCTGCGCCGACTCGGCTTCCTGGGTGCGTTGTTCGACGCGTTGTTCGAGGTTCTCGTTGGCTTCGCGCAGCGCCTGCTCGGCGCGCTTGTAGTCGGTGACGTCGCTGTAGCTGGTGACGTAGCCGCCGCCGACCAGCGGGCGGCCGACCATTTCGATGACCTGGCCGTTGGCGCGCACGCGTTCGAACACGTGCGGCGCGCCGGCGCGCAGATGGGCGAGGCGGCGTCCGACCAGTTCGTCGATGGCTTGTTCGTCGAGCGGGCCGGTGCCCATCTCGCCGCGCTCGGCGTTCCAGCGCAGCAGGTCGCCGACCGGGCGGCCGACGTAGAGCATGCCGTCGGGATAGTCGAACAGTTCCTGATAGCGCCGGTTCCAGGCGACCAGGCGCATCTCCGGGTCGACCACGCTGACGCCCTGGCTGATGTTCTCCAGGGTGGTCGACAACACTTGGCGGTTGAAACGCAGTTCCTGGTTGGCCTCGTCGAGCAGGGCCACCACTTCGCCGAGTTCCATGCCCGAGCCGCGCAGCGCGCTGGTCAGGGTGAGGCGCGCCGAGGCCGCGCCGATCGCGGCGGCGAGCAGGCGTTCGGTGAACTGGGCCAGGGCGCGGTCGGCCGGTTGCAGCGGCTGCCATTCGCGGCCTTGCTGGTGGGCATAGTCCTCGAACGCGCGGCGCGCATGGCGTTCGCCGACGATGCGTTCGGCCAGGGTGAGCAGTTCGCCGCTGCGCACGCTGCCGGCCCAGCCGCCGGGGCCGAGCGCGGGGCGGCGCACGTAGGGGTCGAGGAAGGGCGCGGCGAGCAACTGATCTTGCAGGCGCGGACGCTGCCGCACCGAGATGAACAAGAAGGCGCCGATGTTGAACAGCAACGACCAGAAGGTGCCGTGGGTCAGCGGGTCCCAGCCGACCAGGCCGAACAGTTGTTCGGGGCGCAGCCAGACGATGTCGAGCGGGCCGGTCGCGAGCCAGCCGTCGGCGATCCAGCCGCCGCGCGCGAGCGCCGGCAGCAGCAAGGTGTAGATCCACAGCACGGTGCCGGCGAACAGGCCCGAGAACGCGCCCGAGCGGCTGGCGCCGCGCCAGTACAGGCCGCCGATCAGCGCCGGGGCGAACTGCGCGACCGCGGCGAAGGCGAGCAGGCCGTGCTGGGCCAGGCCGTTCGCGCCGAGCGAGCCGCGGTGATACGCGTAGGCCATCAGCGCCAGCATCACGATGGTGATGCGCCGCACCCACAGCACCTGGCGGTCGATGCCCTGGCTTTCGTTCAAGGCGCCGCTGCGCAGCAGCAACGGCACCACCAGGTCGTTGCTGACCATGGTCGACAGCGCGACGCTGGACACGATGACCATGCCGGTCGCGGCCGAGAAGCCGCCGATGTAGACCATCAAGGCCAGCGCCTGCTGGTCGAACTGCAGCGGCAGCGCGAGCACGTAGGTGTCGGGCGAGACGCCGCTGCCGGCGAGCACGGCCTGGCCGGTCAGGGTGATCGGCACCACCAGCACCGTGATCAGCGCCAGATAGCCGCCGAACAACCAGCGCGCCGCGCGCAGGTCGTTCGGGTCCTGGCACTCCACCACGGCGACGTGGAATTGGCGCGGCAGGCAGATGATCGCGGTGAAGGCGAGCAGGGTCTGGGTGACGAAACCGGCCGGCAGGCCCGGCTGGATCACCACGTGCGCGGCTTGCTGGATGCGCTGCGGGAAGTTGCCGAGGCCGGGCAGGTGCACCAGCGCGAACACGCCGATGGCGATGAAGGCGATCAGCTTGACCAGCGATTCCAGCGCGACCGCGAGCACCATGCCGTGATGGTGTTCGGTGGCGTCGATCTGGCGCGTGCCGAACAGGATCGCGAACACCGCCAGCATCATCGCCACGTAGAACGCAGGGTCGGCGAGCAGGCCGCCGTCGGACGGCACCCCGGCCAGCACCTCCACGCTCATCGCCACCGCCTTGAACTGCAGGGCGACGTAGGGCACCGCGGCGGTCAGCGCGACCGCCGCGACCAGCGCGGCCAGGCCGGGCGCGCGGCCGTAGCGCGAGGACAGGAAGTCGGCGATCGAGACGATCCGGTGCTCGCCGGAGATCAGCACCAGGCGTTCGAGGATGCGCCAGCCGAACGCCAGCATCAGCAGCGGGCCGAGGTAGATCGGCAGGAAGCCCAGGCCGGTGCGCGCGGCGGTGCCGACCGCGCCGTAGAAGGTCCACGACGAGCAGTACACGGCGAGCGCGAGCGAGTACACCGCGGTGCGCAGCCAGCGCGCGCGCGGCGTGCGTTCGCGCTGGTCGCCGTAGTAGGCGACCGCGAACAGCAGGCCGACGTAGCCGGCCGATACCAGCAGCAGAATCCAGCCTGGGATCAAGGGCGCGGGTTCGGAATCGGTGAAGTCGGTCGAGTGTACGGCCTGGGCGCGCGGGCCGGGCCGGCGCCGGACTTCGACTTTGGCCGTGGGCCGGGCGGCAACCCGAGTGGAGGGCGGCTTGGGCGGCGCTGCACCGCCGGCACGCTCGCGCTGAGGCCGCGGTCAAGATTCGGCGATACGGCCGCGGAGGGAACCACTGCGATCACGGTTTCGGCCCGGGCGATCTGAGAGCGTGCTGCGGCGCCGGCCCGTCGCCGTGCGCTCCGACTCATCACCCCCGGCGTCTGCACCGCGACGCTGCGCCGCCGTCCGCACGGTGGCCGACCGCCGTTGCGACTGCTCTGTGCGCCATCGCCGCTCCAGGAGGGAAACCGCAATGAAGTCCGGAACCACGAAATTCTTCGCGCCCACGCTGCTCGCCATCGCCCTGAGTTCGGGCCTGGCCCTGTCCTTCGCCTCCGACGCCGTCGCCGCCGACACCGCGCCCGCGCCGCTCAAGATCGCCGAGCAGCGCAGCACCGACCTGCGCCTGGGCGCCGGCGGCAAGGCCGCGTTCGAGCCGGTCGAGATCCGCACCCCCGACGCCGCCTTCATCAAGGTGCACTTCGACCGCTTGTCGCTGCCCGAAGGGGTGATGCTCGAAGTCGCCAGCTCCGACGGCCGCGAGGTCTACCGCTACGGCAACACCCAGCGCGACCGCTACACCGTCGCCAAGGACCTCGGCCAGGACGGCCGCCTGAGCTTTTCGGCGATGTCGATCGGCGGCCCGGTCGCGGTGTTGCGCCTGGTCGGCACGCCGCGCGAGCCGTGGAACTCCGGACACGGCGTGGTGGTGACGCGTTATCTGGAAGGCTATCCCGAAGCGATGCTCGGCGAACTGCAGGACGCGAACCTGCTCGGCGGGCAGGTCGGCACCAAGTCGATCTGCGGCGTCGACGACAAGAAGGCCGTGGCCTGTTACGCGAGCAGCGATGCCACCGCCTTCGATCGTTCGCGCCCGGTCGCGCGCATGCTCAGCAGCGGCGGCAGTCTGTGCACGGCGTGGCGCGTCGGCCCCGACAACCGCATGTTCACCAACAACCACTGCATCAACACCGCCGCGGCGGTGGCCGGCGCCGAGTTCTGGTTCAACTATCAGCTCAGCAGCTGCGGCGGCGCGCAAGGCACGGTGACCAAGGTGGCCGGCGACCAGATGCTTCGCACCGACGCCACGCTCGACTACACCCTGTTCACGGTCAAGAACTTCGCGACCATCTCCAGCTTCGGCTACCTCGGCCTCGACGTGCGCGCGGCGACCGCGGGAGAGGGCTTGTTCGTTTCCGGCCATCCGGGCGGACGCCTGAAGGAACTCAGCGTGGTCGACGACCGCAACGGCGGCGGCAGTTGCCGAGTCGATTCGGCCAACGTCAACGGCAACGGCACCAACACCGACATCGGTTACTACTGCGACACCGAAGGCGGCAGCTCGGGTTCGCCGGTGATCGCCCGTTCCACGCGCAAGGCCATCGCCCTGCATCACTTCGGCGGCTGTCTGAACTCGGGCGCGAAGTTCTCGCTGATCTGGCCGCAGGTCTCGACTCACTTCGGCGGCGTGGTGCCGGACGGCGACGGCGGCGGCACGCCGGCGCCGCGTTTCGAAAACACCACCGACTATGCGATCAACGACAACGCCACCGTCGACAGCCCGGTCACGGTCAGCGGCATCAGCGGCAGCGTGCAGACGGTGAGGGTCGAGGTGGCGATCGTGCACACCTACCAAGGCGATCTGAAGGTCGACCTGGTCGCGCCCGACGGCAGTCTCTACAACCTGCACAATCGCACCGGCGGCAGCGCCGACAACATCAACCAGACCTATACCGTGACCGTCAACGAACTCGCCAACGGCGTGTGGAAGCTGCGGGTCAACGACAACGCCGCGCAGGACGTCGGCAAGATCGACCGTTGGGCTTTGCAGTTCTGAGCCACGCGGTTTGAGGCGCGGCCCGCATGCGGGCCGCGCTTCGCGCTTCCCCTGTAGGAGCGGCGCGAGCCGCGACCGCGGGGTAGCCGATCGCGCCGTCATCTCGATCCAGCGCGGTTGCGGATTATGCCGCTCCTGCAAAGGCAACAGGGCCTGGGTAATGTTGGATGCCCAAGAGTAGGAGCGGCGCGAGCCGCGACTGCGGGGTGGCCGATTGCGCCGCCATCTGGATGCGTCGCGGTCGCGGCTCGCGCCGCTCCTACCCTCAAGCACGCGCGCTCCACGATTGCGGCGCTATCCGGCACTGCGCCGCGTTCAGCTCATGCGCACACACGCGCTGCGCGCTCGATCCAAGTTCCGCACATCCGCGCCGCGAATCCGATCGAGGTCACGTTTGTACCCGGTTTCGATGCTGCGCGATGCGTCCGTGCGGCGTTCGCACTGTGCAAGCTCGTGCGCGGCGCATGCGTGCCGTTCGCAGTCGCGTAGAGAGCGCCGGATCAGAATCTTAGGAGACGACATGACTATCGCAAGGATTTCGCCGCAGACGCTCGGCCTGCTGATCGGCGCCTGCCTGTCGACCAGTACCGCCTTCGCTGCCGCCCCCCGTCCGGCGCCGCTCAGCGCCGGCCAGACGCGCGCCGCCGACCTGCGTTTGGGGCCGCATCTGGGCCTGTCCAAGTCGGCGTGGTCGCAGCCCGTGCGGATCAGCACGCCCGATGCGGCCTTCATCAAGGTCCACTTCGAACACTTCGATTTACCCGCCGGCGTGACCCTGCAGGTGTCGAACCCGCAGGGCACCGAGGTCTATCGTTATCGCCAGGGCGACCTGGGGCGCCACACGGTCGATGCCGCGCTCGGCGAGGACGGCAAGACCCGTTTCGGTGCGATGTCGATCGCCGGCAACACCGCGGTGCTGCGTTTGCTCGGCACGCCGACCGAACCGTGGGCGCCGCAGCACGGTGTGCGCGTGAGCCGTTACGACGAAGGTTTTCCGCAAGAGTTGATGGGCGAGCTCAGCGATGCCGGCCTGCTCGGTGGCGACGTCTCGGCCAAGTCGGTCTGCGGGGTCAAGGACAGCCGCCCGGTCGCCTGCTATGCCAGCACCGACGCCACCGCGGTCGCGCGTTCCAAGCCGGTCGCGCTGATCCTGCTCAACGGCACCAAGTGGTGCACGGCCTGGCGCGTGGGCGCCGACAACCGCATCTTCACCAACAACCACTGCCTCGACAGCGCCGCCGACGTGGCTGGTTCGGAGTTCTGGTTCAACTACCAGGCCACCACCTGCACCGGCACCACCAGCGGCACCTTGACCAAGGTCGCCGGCGACAAGTTGCTCAAGACCGATCAGACCCTGGACTACAGCCTGCTGACGGTGAAGAACTTCGCCGCTATTTCCAGCTTCGGTTATCTGGGCCTGGAGGTGCGCAAGCCGGTGCTCGGCGAAGAGATCTACATCAGCGGTCATCCCGACACGCGCATGAAAGAGTTGTCGGTGGTCAGCGATCGCGACGGCGGTGGTCGTTGCAAGGTCATCGACGCCGATGCCGATGGTTACGGCACCAACACCGATGCCGGCTACTACTGCGACACCGAAGGCGGCAACTCCGGTTCGCCGGTGCTCGCGCGTTCCTCGCACAAGGTCGTCGCGCTGCACCACTTCGGCGGCAACTGCAATCTGCAGGCGCCGAACCGGGGCGTGAAGATGCAGTTGATCTGGCCGCAGGTGAAGTCGTTCTTCAACAACGTGGTGCCTTGAGTCGCGGAACGCGATGCAGCCGTGCGGATTACCGCACGGTTGCGCGCGAGTGCTTCGGCGGTTGGAGGAGTTGCCGCGTCATCGACCTGCCGTCGTTCCCGCGAAGGCGGGAATCCACCGGACTTTCGTGCGAGAACGCCTGAAGACTCTGCGGCCTGGCCAGGGCGCACAGCGCCCTGGCGTTCATGGATGCGCGAGCCAGTGGCTCATAAACGCATCCACTCACCCCCGCCTTCGCGGGGATACCGGCTGGGGAGAGACGTTTAGGGATGATGAGCGATTCCCGATTCCCGATTCCCGATTCCCGAACCTCGAACCTCGAACCTCGAACCTCGAACCTCGAACCCCGAACCCCGAACCCCGAACCCCGAACCCCGAACCCCGAACCCCGAACCCCGAACCCCGAACCCCGAGTCCCGGGCAAAAGAAAACCCGCCACAGGGGCGGGTTCTCTTCTGAAGGCTTTGGATCTCCGCCTACGCGGGGATGAGGCCTTGGCAACGCCGTTCGCGCGCAGCGCAAACGGGCCAAGACATCACTTGATCTTGCCTTCCTTGTAGATCACGTGCTTGCGAACGACGGGGTCGTACTTCTTGACCTCCATCTTGTTCGGGGTGTTCTTCTTGTTCTTGTCGGTCGTGTAGAAGTGACCGGTGTTCGCCGTCGAGATCAGGCGGATCTTGTCGCGCTTGGAAGCCATGGGTCAGTCCTCCTCAGATCTTTTCGCCGCGGGCGCGGAGCTCGGCGAGAACGGAGTCGATGCCGTTCTTGTCGATGGTGCGCAGGGCATGGGCGGAAACACGCAGCTTCACCCAACGGTTCTCACTGGCGACCCAGAAACGGCGCTCGTGCAGGTTGGGGAGGAAACGGCGGCGGGTTTTGTTCATGGCATGCGAGACGTTGTTACCAGTCGTCGTTCGCTTGCCCGATACTTGGCATACGCGGGACATTACGCACCTCGAAAAGGTCTGTGCTTCCCTTGGCCAGGGAGGCGGCGGCCCCGATGCCGGCATTCGATCGAATGCGCGCACCACGCGACACGGGTCAGGATTGGAAACCGCTGCACCATGGCGGGCCGGAATCGCGTTTCCGGGTCCGCCCGGTCACCCCTAGGGGTAAGCCGGACGCAGCGAGCCGCGCATTATGCCGGCAAATGCAAGCCGGAACAAGCACTTGTGGCCGGGCAGGGGCGAAACCATCGACGCAGCCCCTGGGTAGGAGCGGCGCGAGCCGCGACCGCGGGGTGGCAGGTCGCGGCGGGAGTCCGGGATCGGCGGCGGCCTTCCCTCGGGGAGGGGCCCGCATACCGCCATTGGCGCCGTGGTCCAGTTGTCGTGGTCGCGGCTCGCGCCGCTCCCACCCTAAGAGCCAAAGCCCCGGCGATCTGTCGCGTCGAAGCCTGAGACGCCTAATGGCCGTTGCGGTCGCGGTGCCAGCCGCGGTGCTTGATGTCCAGGTACAGGCTGTAAGCGGCGGTGAAGGCCGGGAACAGGTTCTGGATCACCCCGACCGAGTCCTGCTTCTGCGAGAACACGAAGTAGCTCAGGGTCATGACGCTGCCGACCAGGCTCATGTACCAGAACGCGCGCGGGATCACCGGCTTGCCCTGGCGCTTGCTGGCGATGAATTGGACCAGCCAGCGACCGCCGAACATGAAGGCGCCGACCAGGCCGATCAGCTTCCACGGCGACATGTGCAGCCCGGTCCAGGCCAGCCAGGCGATCGGGGAGTTCATGAAGTCCATGGTGGGCCTCAGCGTTCGACGATGGCGGTGACCTTGGCCCGGCGGATCAGCCAGGCGACGCCGCGCAGATCGGCGATCCCGACCAGGGCGCGGTTGAGGTTGTTGTACTTGGACACGCCGGTGCTGCGGGCGCGATGGTTCACCGGCACGCTCACGGTCTTCCAGCCGGCGCGCTGGATCAACGCCGGCAGGTAGCGGTGCATGTGGTTGAAGTACGGCAGTTCGAGGAAAGCGGCACGCTCGAACAGCTTGATGCCGCAGCCGGTGTCGGGGGTGTCGTCGCGCAGCATGCGGCTGCGGATCGCGTTGGCCCACTTGGAGGCCCAGCGCTTGCTGCCGGAGTCCTGGCGGTTGACCCGCCAGCCGGCGAACAGCTTCACCTCGGCGCCGGATTCGGCGCGCTTGGCGAGCAGCTTGGGGATGTCGGCCGGGTCGTTCTGGCCATCGCCGTCGAGGGTCGCGATCCAGGCGCCGCGCGCGGCCTTGACGCCGTTGCGCACCGCGGTGCTCTGCCCGCTCTGGTTGACGTGGTGCAGCACGCGCAGCTCGGGCACGCCGGCCTTCAGCGCTTCCAGCGCCGCCAGGGTGCCGTCGCGCGAATGGTCGTCGACGTAGACGATCTCGAAATCGCCGCCGTCGGACGGTGCGCGGCCGCGCAGGGCGGTGGTGATTTCCTGGATCAGCGGGGCGACGTTGTCCTGTTCGTTGAACACCGGTACGACGACGGACAGTTGTGGGCTTTGCGTCATTGCTTGGAACTCGCGATGGATTCGATGCGATTGCGCCCTGGAGCGGACAGGCGAGGGCGGGCGCGCTGCGGGCGAGTGCATGCGCGACCGCCGGTACGCGACGGCACCTCACTCCGCCCGATACAGCCGGGCGGCCGGGGCGCCCGATCTTTCGGGCTGCCTCCCCCGAGGGGAAGGGAACTGCAGGGGATTCAGGTTGTTCTTGTCGGCACCGACCGCGAGCGCGGTGGAGCCAGGGTAGTGTGTCATCGCCGCGGCGAAGCGGAGCTTCACATGGTCACGGTGCCGCCGGATAGCGTCGGTCAGGCCGGCCGCGGCTGCGACAGCCGCCAGAACCGGGCATCGGCTCAGGCACGCTCGCCGAAATAGCCGCGGCACCACTCGACCACCCGGGGCAGGCCGAGCTCGATCGAGGTGCTCGGCTCGAAGCCGAAAGCCGCCTGGGCGCGGCCGGTGTCGGCCATGGTTTCGATCATGTCGCCCGGTTGCATCGGCTTGTAGACCTTCTCGGCGTTGCGGCCGGCGGCCTGCTCGATCACCGCGATGAAGCGTTCCAGCTCGACCGGGGTGTGGTTGCCCAGGTTGAACACCCGGTGCGGCGGGTCCTGGTCCGAGGGGTGTGCGAGCGCGCCGAGCACGCCGGCGACGATGTCGTCGATGTAGGTGAAGTCGCGCCGCATCTTGCCGTGGTTGAACACGTCGATCGGACGTCCGGCCAGGACCGCGCGCGAGAACAGCAAGGGCGCCATGTCGGGCCGGCCCCAGGGGCCGTAGACGGTGAAGAAGCGCAGGCCGGTCGCGTGCAGGCCGTAGAGGTGGGCGTAGGTATGCGCCATCAGCTCGTTGGCGGCCTTGGTCGCGGCGTACAGCGAGCGCGGCTGGTCGATGCGCTGGTCTTCGGAGAACGGCGGCGTGGCCGAGTCGCCGTAGACCGAGGAGGAGCTGGCGTAGACCAGATGCCGCACCTGGCGGTGCCGGCACAGCTCGAGCAGATTGACGAAGCCGGCCAGGTTGCTGTCGACGTAGGCGTGCGGATGGGTCAGCGAATAGCGCACGCCGGCCTGGGCGGCCAGGTGGATCACGCGCTCGGGCCGCACTTCGTCGAACAGCGAGGCCAGGCCGTCGCGATCGCCGAGATCGAGAGGGCGGATGTCGACGTCCGGACACAGCGCGGCGACGCGGTCGCGCTTGAGTTGCCGGTCGTAGTAGTCGTTGTAGTTGTCGAGGCCGACCACCGCTTGGCCTTGCGCGCGCAGGGCGCGACAGACGTAGGCGCCGATGAAGCCGGCTGCGCCGGTGACGAGGAGGGTCATGGGAACTGCGACGGGGTAGAGAAGGGGAAGCTTGCCCGACTATCGATGAACCGATGTCGGAGGGATGTCGTAACGCCCGCGGCCGTGGTGCCGTGGGCGTTGCGATGGCGCCGCTTACTGGACTGCGATATGCCGCGACAGGCCGAACGCCTCATCGAGCTGTTCCTGGCTGCTCGCATCGATCCAGACATACACCTTGACCTTGCTCTTGGGCTTGGCGCCCGGCAGGTTGACCTGGGTTTCGCGCGAATACGGACGCGCGTTGTTGACGGTCGGCTTCTTGAACCAGGTCACCGCCTGGGTGCCGACGGTGCCCTTCTCGGCGCGCGCCTTCTTGCCCGGCTTGAAGCTGCGCTGGCCGAGGTACACGCCCAGGCCCGAGCCGGCGCCGAGGCTCGACGGCAGTTCGAGGTAGCAGATGGTGTAGTTCGCGCCTTGGCGTTCGCCCCATTTCAGGCTGGGGTCGCTGAGTTCGGGGCAGGTGCCCGACTGTGCGAAGGCCAGGGCCGGTGCCAGCAACAAGGTGGCGGCGGCAATCCATTTCATACGAATCTCCTTTCGGTGGTGTCGGTATTGGCGGTCGAACGGCGGGCGGTCGAACGGCGGCGCGGTGCGTCCGGCCAAGATGGACGCAGCATTTTAGTGGATCGATCCGGCCCTGCCGCCGTAAAGCGTCACAGGACGGCCCCGGTTCGTCCCCGCAGGCTATGCCGGACGAATCGAGCCGGTGCTCGACTCGCCGCGACGGCAAGCCATGGCGGGCGGCGTTGGGTCAGGCGCTTGCTTGAGGGTAGGTGCGGCGCGTGACGCGACCGCGAACCTGCCGGTGTGGGTCGTCGGAGGCCGGCAGGGTGCCGCGGCCAGCGCGGCGCGACCCGCCAGGCGACGTTTACGCTTCGACCTTGCCGCGCAGCCGTTCCAGCACGCCTTCGAGCGAATCCAGGTCGGTGTAGTGGATGACCAGGCGGCCCTTGCCGCCGCGGCCGTGCAGCACGTTGACCTTGGTGCTCAGCGATTCGGACAGCTCGCGTTCGAGGGTGACGATGTCGGCCTGCGGCTTGGCCTTGGCCGGCTTGGGCTTGCCCGACACCGGCACCTTGCCGGCGGCGAGCTGCTGCACGCGGTGTTCGACGTCGCGCACCGACCACTGGTTTTCGGCGGCCTGGCGGGCGAGCGCGATCGCCGCCTGCGGGGCGAGCGTGAGCAGGGCGCGCGCATGGCCCATCTCGAGGGCGCGGGTTTCGACCAGGATGCGGATCTCGCTCGGCAGTTCGAGCAGGCGCAGCAGGTTGGACACCGCCGCGCGCGAACGGCCGACCGCTTCGGCGGCCTGGGCGTGGGTGAGGTCGAATTCGTCGATCAGCCGCTGCAATGCGGTGGCTTCTTCGAGCGGATTGAGGTCTTCGCGCTGGATGTTCTCGATCAGCGCCATCGCGACCACGGTGCGGTCGTCGACTTCGCGGATCACCACCGGGATCACGTCGAGCCCGGCCAGGCGCGAGGCGCGCCAGCGGCGTTCGCCGGCGATGATCTCGTAGGTCTTGCCGCCCTTCTCGCCGATTTCGCGCACCACGATGGGCTGGATCACGCCCTGGGCCTTGATCGACTCGGCCAGCTCGGCGAGCTTGTCCTCGTCCCAGTGTTTGCGCGGCTGGTACTTGCCGGGACTCAGCGAGTCGACCGGCAGGTTGCGCAACAGATCGCCGGGCTGGGCTTCGACCAGGGTCGGCGCTTCGGCGGCGGCCTTGGGGCCGAGCAGGGCTTCGAGGCCGCGGCCGAGGCCGCGCTTCTTGGCAGGGTGACTCATGCCGGGGTCTCCGCAGTGGCGGCGTGCGCGGCGGCCTTGGCGGCCTGGTCGCGTTCGCGCTGGCGGCGCAGCACTTCGCCGGCCAGGCCCAGGTAGGCGATGCCGCCGCGGCTGGCCTTGTCGTAGCCGACGATGCTCTGGCCGTGGCTCGGGGCCTCGGCCAGGCGCACGTTGCGCGGCACGATGGTCCGGAACACGCGGTCGCCGAAGTGGTTGGTGAGTTCGGCCGAAACCGCGTTGGCCAGGTTGTTGCGCACGTCGAACATGGTGCGCAACACGCCTTCGATTTCGAGTGAAGGATTGAGGTTGGCCTTGAGCGCTTCGATCGTGTCGACCAGCGCGCTGAGGCCTTCGAGCGCGTAGTACTCGCACTGCATCGGCACGATGATCGAATCGGCCGCGGTCAGCGCGTTCAGGGTCAGCAGCGACAGCGCCGGCGGGCAGTCGATGATGATGAAGTCGTAACTGCCCCTCAGCGGCGCCAGCGCGCGCTTGAGCCGTTGCTCGCGCGCGTCCTGGCCCATCAGGGTGATCTCGGCCGCGGTCAGGTCGATGTTGCCGGGCAGCAGGTCGAAGTCCTCGGGCGCCCGCACGATCGTGGCGGCGGCGTCGGCCTCGCCGAGCAGGACATCGCAGATCGAGTCCTCGAGCTGGCGCTTGTCGATACCGCTGCCCATGGTCGCGTTGCCCTGCGGGTCCAGGTCGACGAGCAGGACACGCTTGGGCGTGCGCGCGAGCGCGGCGGCCAGGTTGACGGCGGTGGTGGTCTTGCCGACCCCGCCTTTCTGGTTGGCGACGGCGATGATGCGGGCCATGCGGCTCGTCCCCTGCTGTAACGATGAGATGACATGAAGGAGGACGGCGTCTGGCGCCGGCCGGACTGGGGATTATGCCCCAGTCTTACCTCGGGACTCGGGACTGGGGACTCGTCGGTCGGGACTCGGGACTTGGGACTCGGGACTCGCAAGCCGGGACTCGGGGTTCGGGACTCGGAGGTGTGGATGGCGCTTTGCCGTTAAGGCGATCTGCCGGATGCGCCGCCTCTGCTTCATTCGAGTCCCGAGTCCCGAGCTTCGCTTTGCCGTTAAGGCGACTCGCCAGGCGGCGCCGCCTTTGCTTCACCCCGAGTCCCCAGTCCCGAGTCCCGGACCGCGTCACTCCGAGTCCCGCCGCCCAACGACCACCATATGCCGCTCGGCGGCCAGGCCCGGCACCCGCATCGGTTCGACCGAACGGACGCTCCAGCCGGCCGGCAGGGCGGCGATCTCCTCGTCCGGACGCACGCCCTTCATCGCCAACAGCACGCCACCGGGCTTGAGCAGGTGGCCGCCGAGTTCGAGGATCAGCGGCAGGGTCGCCAGGGCGCGCGCGGTGATCGCGTCATAAGCGCCGGGTTCGGCGAAGGCCTCGATCCGCGACTCGGCCACGCGCGCGTCCTTCAGCCCCAGTTGGCGCAAGGCCTCGCGCATGAAGCGGGCTTTCTTGCCATTGCTCTCGACCAGGGTCACGCGCAGGCCCGGTTTGACGATGGCCAGCGGGATGCCGGGCAGGCCGGCGCCGGTGCCCAGGTCGGCCAGGGCGCCGCCGCGACCGGCGAGCGCGTCGACGTAGGGGTGCATGGCCAGGGAGTCGAGCAGGTGCTTGCCGACCATCTCGTGCGGGTCGCGCACGGCGGTCAGGTTGTAGGTGCGGTTCCAGCGCGCGAGCAGGGCCAGGTAGTCCAGCAGGGGCGCGGACAGGGCCGGATCGAGGGCGAGCGCCGACAGGCCGGCTTCGAGCTCGCTGCGCAGCCCGGGCGGTAGGGAGACGGGGTTATTCATCGGCGACAGTATCGCCGATGGGCCGAGCCGGGCGCAGCCATGAGCGCTGGGCGGGGTGTCCGAACGATGGCTGCGGTGCCGGTCGCGCCGGCGCTGCAAGGGCGCGGTCGCGACTTGCGTCGCTCCTACCCTTTGGATGCGTCGTCTCGGGGTAGGAGCGGCGCAAGCCGCGACCGCGAAACCGCGACCGCGACGAAACTTCGAAGTCGACGTTCAGGCGCGAACGCCGCGTCGTCTACTCCGCCAACGGCCGCCACGCCAACGCGCCCAGATACCCCGGTGCCGGCTCGATCTCGCGCAGGCTCCATTGCTCGGCCCGGCCCAGTGCCGGATCGCATTCGACCAGGTGCAACCGCTCGTCGCGCTCTTCGAAACGCAGCTTGTCGAGGCCGAACGACAGCCCGTGGCCGTGCGCCTTGAGCACCGCCTCCTTCGCGCACCATAAGCGCAGGAAGGCGCGGTCGCGGTCGCGATGCGCGCGCAGCCAGTCGGACTCGCGGCCGGTGAAGAAACGCGCCGACACTTCCAGCGCGCGCGGCCGCCGTTGCAGGCGCTCCAGGTCGACGCCGACCTGCGCCCGATGGGCCAGCGCGACCAGCAGGCGCTCGCCGCTGTGGCTCCAATTGCAGTCGTAACCCTGGTGCGGCGGGTCCAGGTGCGGGCGCTGGCGGTCGTCGCGGGTCAACGACAGGTCCGGGTCGCCGAGCTGCCCGGCCAACCAGTCGCGCGCTTCGGGTTCGGCCGGACGGCCGTGCCGATGCGCCAGCCAGGTCCAGCGCACATCGTGGCCGTCGGAGCGTTCCGAATACGTATCGACAAGCGAAGGTGAATGGCCGGACAGGGACATGAACAGGTGTGCTTTGGCCTCCTACAGGCCGGTCAGCGTAAGCTAAACCCTGGGGTACGGGTTCATGGCGACGACACGGCGCGGGGGCGCGGTGCGGTCGCGCTGAAACGCGGCGAAGGTCCGGACGGACCCTCAGCTGCCGATCAGGCGGGCCCGGGCAAGTTGCGATATTGGAAACGGCCGTGCGGCCGCGGGAATTTATTGATGTCAGCGGTTATCGATCCGAGCCTTGTTCCGTTCAGCCAGGATCCTGCATCGCCCGGCGGCGAGTCGTTCGCGCTCGTCGCGGGTGCGCCCGGACGCGCCTTGGCCTTCGGGCCGGACGGCGTCGTCGATCGCGCGGGTTTCGAGGCCGAGGTGCGGGCGCTCGCTGCGACGCTGCCGGCGGCCGAGTACGCGGTCAACCTGTGCGAGAACCGCTATCGCTTCCTGGTCGCGTTGTGCGCGGTGGCCTTGCGCGGACAGAGCAATCTGCTGCCGCCGTCGCGCGCGCCGGCGGTGGTCGACGATGTCCTCGCGCGTTATCCCGACAGCTACTGCATCGGCGATCTGGCCCTCGATCCGCTGCCGCCGCGTTATCTGCGCCTGCCGACCGACTTGCCGCGCGACGCCGGCGAGGCGCCGACGGCGCAGGCCGCCGCGCTGCTCGCGATCGGCTTCACTTCCGGCAGCACCGGCCAGCCCAAGCCCAATGCCAAGACTTGGCAGGCCTTCCGCACCAGCACTGCGCAGAATCTGAGCGCGCTCGGCGACCTGCTGCGTGCCGATGAGGTCACCTATCTGGTCGCGACGGTGCCGCCGCAGCACATGTACGGTATGGAAATGTCAGTGCTGCTGCCCTTGCTCGGCCCGGTCGCGGTGCACGCCAATCGGCCGTTTTTCCCGGGCGATGTCGCGCGTGCGCTCGGCGATGCGCCGACCCCGCCGTTGCTGGTGACCACGCCGGTGCATCTGCGCGCACTGGTCGAGTCCGGCGTCGAACTGCCGCCGTTGGCCGGCATCGTCTCGGCGACCGCACCGCTGCCGGTGGAGCTCGCGGTCGCGGCGGAAACGCGCTACGGCTGCGAAGTGCGCGAAGTGTTCGGCTCGACCGAAACTTGCGTGTTCGCCCGCCGCCGCACTGCGCGCGAAGCTGCATGGACGCCGTTGCCCGGCGTGCGCGTATGCCCGCAACCCGACGGCACCGCGATCCATGCGCCGCATCTGGCCGAGCCGGTGGTGCTGGCCGATCTGATGGAAGTCGAGGCCGACGGACGTTTCGTGTTGCGCGGGCGCAGCGCCGACTTGCTGGAGATCGCAGGCAAGCGCGCCTCGCTCGGCGACCTCACCCGCAAGCTGCTCGCGATCGAGGGCGTGGTCGATGGCGTGATGCTGCAACTCGATGCCGCCGACGCCTTCGGCGTGCGCCGCATCGCCGCCTTGGCGGTCGCGCCGACGCTCGACGAAGCCGAGATACTGCAGGCCCTGCGACAAAGCATCGACCCGGTGTTCCTGCCGCGTCCGCTGCGCCGCGTCGATGCCCTGCCGCGCAACGAAACCGGAAAGCTGCCGCGCCATGCGGTCGAGGCGATGCTGCGCGACGCCGAGTGAGCGCGCCGCAAGACGCCTGAAACTGGAAAACCGGAGTGGCTTCGCGCGGAACCGATGCGAGCCAGGCCGGATCGATGCCGGCCATCGGCGAATCGCGACGTTCATCGGGAGAAGCGAAACGTCGCCGCCGCGGCCCTGTGAACCATACCCAGGCGCAGTGTGCTTTTGGCCTTGTATCGCAGCGTTTTCTTCACATTCCTAAGTGCGGTTTCTGACGTCGCCGTCACGTGCGCCGATTCATGCTTCCTGTGCCCCCGAACGAGGGACAGCGATCGCATTACGCATCGTGTCGCCTTGGGCTCATCAGAATCGCTAGGAGAACGCACATGCTCGGTATCATCATTTGGCTGGTAGTAGGCGGCATCATCGGTTGGATCGCCAGCATGATCATGAAGACCGATGGTCAGCAGGGTCTCTTCCTCAACATCATCGTCGGCATCGTCGGCGCGTTCCTCGGCGGTTGGCTGGGCGGCGTGCTCGGCATCGGCGCCGGTACCATCAACAGCGGTGCGTTCAGCCTGTCCGGATTGTTGCTGTCGCTGGTCGGCGCGATCGTTCTGCTCGCGATCGTGAACCTGTTCCGCCGCGGACGCGTGCGTTAAGCGCTAACGTTGCCGCAACAAAAAAGCCCGGCTTCGGCCGGGCTTTTTTGTTGCGGGACTCGGGACTCGGGACTGGGGACTCGTTAACAGCGCTGAAGCGATGCTTGCATCAAGCCACAAGCTTTTTATGCTCTTTCCCGAGTCCCGAGTCCCGAGTCCCGAGTCCCGAGTCCCGAGTCCCGAGTCCCGAGTCCCGAGTCCCGAGTCCCGAGTCCCGAGTCCCGAGTCGCACCCCCTCAAGCCAACTCCACCCAAGCCGGGGCGTGATCGCTCGGGCGGTCCCAGGTGCGCGGTTCGCGGTCGATGCCGGCGCCGGTGCAGCGGGCGCGCAGCGAGTCGGAGATCAGGGTCAGGTCGATGCGCAGGCCGAGGTTGCGACGGAAACCGGCCTGGCGGTAGTCCCACCACGAGAACTGGCCTTCTTCCTGGCTGTGCAGGCGATACGCATCGTGCAGGCCGAGCGATTGCAGGCGCTGCAGGGCTTCGCGCTCGGCGGTGGAGGTCAGGATGTGGTGCTCGTTCCACACCGCCGGGTCGTGGGTGTCGCGCGCTTCCGGTGCGATGTTGAAGTCGCCGAGCACGATCAGGTCCGGATAGCGCGCGAGCTCGTTCTGCAACCAGTTGTGCGCGGCGTCGAGCCAGCGCAGCTTGTAGGCGTACTTGTCGGTGCCCACGTCCTGGCCGTTGACGACGTACAGATTGACGATGCGCAGGCCGCCGACGGTGGCGGCGATGACGCGCTTTTGCTCGTCGTCGAAACCGGGGATGCCGATCTGCACCTCGCTGGCGCTTTCGCGCGAGAGGATGGCGACGCCGTTGTAGGTTTTCTGCCCGGCGAACACGCTGCGGTAACCGGCGCCGACCAGCGCGGTGTCCGGGAAGCGCGTGTCCTCGAGCTTGGTTTCCTGCAGCGCGACGATGTCGGGAGCGAACGTGCCGAGCCACTGTTCCAGATGCGGCAGGCGCACGTTGAGCGAGTTGACGTTCCAGCTGACGATTTTCATGGCGGCAAGTGTAGCCTCAGCGCCGCTCGCTGTCGGCCTCGCTGGTCTCGTTCATGCCGGCCTGGCGGTCGTTCGCGGCCGCGCCCTCGGCGTTCTTCGCGGCCGGATCGGGCCGGTCGTCGCGGGCCGGCGCAGCCTGGTCCGCAGCGTCGGGCGGACACAGGGCGTGGTGGATGCGCGCCGCCGCGGCGACGCGCGCGGCCGAGTCGGCGAGCGTGGGCCGGCGTTCGGATTCGCTGAGCTCGAAGGCCGCGCAGGGCTTGCGCACGTGTTCGGACCGGCGCGGGTCGGCGCCGGCGATGCGCAAGGCTTCGACCAGTTCGGCCGGCACCGCCGGGTCCGGGCCCCGGTCGAGCAGTTCGGACAGTTCATAGCTCAGGTGCGACAGCGCATCCACGCCTTCGCTTCGACCGGCGCCCAACATCGCCGCGAACTCCGGGTCGGCGGCGATCAGTTCCTGCAGCATCGCCTTGGAGCGCAACGCGCGCAGGGCGACATTGCGCTGTTCCTCGCTGAAGCCGAAACCGGCTTGCAGCCACTGGCGCAGGCCGGCGTCGTGCCAACGCTTGAGCACGGCGTCGGCGGGGTCGCGCGCGGCGCTGCAACTGCCGGTGTCGCCGCGATAGTCGGAGGCGAGCAGCAGCGGCCGCGCTGCATCGGGCTGTTCCAGAGTGCGGCGCCACAGGCCGGCCCAGGCCGGGAACCGTGCGGGCTCGTCGCGTTCGCTCAGGTAATGCAAGGCGACCAGCAGCGCCGCCTGTTTCTCCTGGCGCGGCCAGGTGCCGTCGACGACGGCCGCGGCGGCTTCGAGCAGATCCGCGCTGGGCACGGCCTCGCCGTAAGCGTGATCGTCGAACCATAACCAGCGCTCGAAGGTGTAGGTGGCGCCGCCGCCGAACGCGCACAACGCTTTCGGCGCGCTGAAGCCGTCCGGCAAGGCCCGCAGCGCCTCGCGAATGCGGGCGTGGTCGTGGCTGCGCACGGTCGCGACGAAGGCGGCGTAGCGCGCCTTCTTGTCGTCGAAGGCCTGGACCCGGCGCGCATTGGTCAGGTGAAAACTCAGCGGTAACGCGAACACCGCGATGACCGCGCCGATCGCCACGCCGAGCAAGGCCTGTCCGATGCGCCGGCTCAGCCCGCCCCAGATCAACACCGGCAAGGGCACCAGCAAGGCGACGAGCGCACCGATCAGGAGGGCGTCGGAGTAATCCCAGAAATCGGCGGTTTCGGTGCCGCGGGTCAGTACCACCCAGATCAGCCAGGCGCCGGCGGCGAGCGGATAGGCTGCGAGTGCGATCCAGAACACCGCGCGGCTGCGTCGGGCGCCCGGCGTTGCGGTGGGCGGCGGCGCCGAAGGCGGTGCATCGTGCGGTAAGGGTGGAACTGAGCCTGCCATGGCATGCGATCCGTAGTGAGCTCCGACCCGGCATGGGTCGGAGCGAGGCCGGCTATTTCGCCAGCCAGCGGATCATCGCATCGATCTTGCCGCGGTATGGCGGCTTGAGCAGGTCGCTGGCGGCGAGGCGGCGCTGGTGGAACACCGGCAGCAGCTTGCTGAAGGTGTCGAAGCCGTTGCGGCCGTGGATGGCGCCGATGCCGCTCGGGCCGATGCCGCCGAACGGCAGGTCGTGGGCGCCGAAATGCAACAAGGTGTCGTTGACGGTGACGCCGCCGGCCAGGGTTTGGGTGAGGATGCGTTCGATCTGGGCGCGGTCGTGGCCGAACGGGTACAGCGCCAGCGGCCGGTCGAGCGCATTGATGCGGGCGATGGCTTCGTCGAGGCTGCGGTAGGACAGCACCGGCAGGATCGGCCCGAAGATCTCGTGCTGCATGACCTCGGCGTCGGCGCCGGGGTCGATCACCAAGGCCGGCGGGAAGATGCGTTCGGCCACGCGCTGCTCGCGCGGCGCGCTGTCGGCGAAGGGCTCGACCACGTCGAGGCCGCGCGCGCGGGCGTCGTCGAGGTAACCCGACAAACGCGCGTACTGACTGTCGTTGATGATGCGGGTGTAGTCCTGCGGCGCGACCAGGTCGCCGTAGCGCTCTTTCAATTGCTTGAGCAGGGCCGCGACCAGTTCGTCGCGGCGCGCCGCGTCGACCAGCACGTAGTCGACGCCGATGCAGGTCTGGCCGGCGTTGAACCACTTGCCGCTGGCGATGCGCGCGGCGGCGCGTTCGATCGGATAGTCGGCGCAGATCAGCGCCGGCGCCTTACCGCCGAGTTCCAGGGTCACCGGGGTCAGGTTAGGCGCCGCTGCGGCCATGACCTTGCGCCCGACCGCGGTCGAGCCGGTGAACAGCAGGTGGTCGAACGGCAGCGCCGAGAACGCCGCGCCGATCTCGGGGCCGCCGAGCGCCACCGCGACGCGATCCTCGGGGAACACCTCGGCGAGCAACTCGCGCAGGAACTGGGCGGTGCGCGGGGTGTGTTCGGACGGCTTCAGATAGACGTGGTTGCCGGCGGCGATCGCCGACACCAGCGGCACCAGCGCCAGGTTCACCGGGTAGTTCCACGGCGACAGGATGCCGACCACGCCGACCGGTTCGGGACGGATTTCGGCGCGCGCCGGCCAGAAGCGCCAGCCGACCGCGGCCCGGCGCGGGCGCATCCAGCGGCGCAGATGGCTCAGGGCGTGGTCGATCTCGGCCAGGGTGATCATCGCCTCCGAGAGCAGGTTCTCGTGGCTGGAGCGATGGCCGAAATCGGCACGGATGGCCGCGTCCATCGCCGCGCTGCGAGCGCGGAAGGCATCGCGCAGACGCAGCAGGTCGGCGCGGCGTTGAGCGTAGTCGGGTTTGTGCGCCTGCCAGGCGGCGCGCAGGCGTTCGCGGGTGGCGGCGAGTTCGGTCGTGGCGGTCGTGGCGGTCGTGGCGATCGTATCCATACGCCGCAGTCTAGTCGGGTTGGGGCACCCGGCGCGCGGGCGGCAGGGGACAGCCGTGGGGGGCGAATCGGCCGTTGCAGCGGCTATCCGATTAGCTCAGGCGGTGGCCGATCAAATTTTGGCCGGCGCTCCGGGACAAAGCACGGCGCGCATCTGGCCGACAGCGACGATGCGTTCCGGGCGATCCGGCATGTGACCCGGAAGGGGGTGCACCTGCATGCGTTGGTACAGCGCCTCGGTGCGTTCGAACGCAGCGCAAGCGTTCCGTCCATAGGCGTCAGGCTTGTCCAGGCGTGCCCCGGCGGCGATCAGGGTGCGAGCCAGGTCGATCGAGGTTTCTGGCGCATCGTTCAGATTGTTGGAGAAACTCACTGCAGCCAGGTGAGCCAGCAACTGCGTCGCCGGCCAGACACCATCGTCGGCGAGAGGTCGAGGGTGCTCGCTCACCGCCAGCAGGAGGGCCAGTGACTTCGCCGAGCCCACCGAGTTCAATTGATCGCGCAACTGCGTGTCGCTGAGCCGGAAGCCTGCGTCACGCAGCGGTTCCAGAGTGCTGTGCCCCCAGTGTCCGAACAGCCCCATCGTCAGCGTGCCATCGAAACAGGCTGCGTTGTTCGGGAAGTAAGCGCGCTGGTCTTGTTTGGACAGCCGCCTCCATTCGATCCGGGTCGATGCCGGGTCTTCCAGGGTCATGCGCCACAGTTGCAGCCACCGCGGAAACTGGTCGAAGGCGTCGCGCTTGTTCAATACGCTCAGCAGCGCCACCAGTGCGGTCTGGCGATCCTGGCGTGGTGCGGGGGCCGCAGCCAGCACCTCGGCGGCGAACATCAGTTGCGGCAGCGACAGATCGGGGGCTTCGCTGTGCAGCCGGCTGCTCAGGTAGTCCTTGCCGGCGGCCTGGGTCGCCAGTCGGCACAGTGCCGCCGGTGGCGGCAGCGCCTGCAGGTCTGCGTAGGCGCGGGCGACGGCAGCGCGGTCACCACGTTTGACCGCCGCCGCCAGCGGTCGGTATTCGTCTGCCTGCGCCTCCAGGTGCCATTCGCGCACCTCGTCCTCGACGACCCCGGTCAACCAGAACAGGCCGATCGCCAAAACGATGGAGATCATCACGCCCGTGAATGCCGATCCCAGCGTCGTCGCCCAACTGCGGTTGATGCATGCGGCTACGAATGCGACCGGCAAGACCATCGCCAGGAGGAGTAGTTGCAGGAAGAGCCAACGCAGTTCGGCCACGGGCTGGGTAAAGGACGAGCCGAGCAAGAGCCCGATCAGGCTGATCAGCAGGGTCAGCCCGATCGGTAACCCAAGCCAGATGGCGCCGCGCCGCGCGTCGGCGCTCCGGTACGCCTCGTCGTCGGGTGGGGGCGGGCAGGTCGGGTCGTCCATGTAGGTCCTGAACTTGCGCTCGGGCGGCTGCGATCGCCGCCTCGGCCGTCCACGGACGGCACCTGCCATTACAGCGTGGCCGCATCCGTTTGGATACGGCCAGATGATCGCAGGCCAATCCGCCTCCGTCGCGCCTACAATGCACGCATGAGCCTACGTCCTTATCTCGACAAGTTTCCCACCCTCGGCGAGCGCGTCTACGTCGATCCGGCCGCGACCGTGATCGGCGAGGTCGAGCTCGGCGACGACGTTTCGATCTGGCCCGGTTGCGTGGTCCGCGGCGACGTCAATTCGATCTCGATCGGTGCGCGCACCAACGTCCAGGACGGCACCATCGTCCACGTCACTCACGAAGGCCCGTATACCCGTCCCGGCGGCCTGCCGACGGTCATCGCCAACGACGTCACCATCGGCCATGGCGCCATCGTCCATGCCTGCACGATCGACGAGTTCGCCCTGATCGGCATGGGCGCCAAGCTGCTCGACGGCGCGCGCGTGTCGCGCTACGGCTTCGTCGCCGCCGGCGCGGTGCTTTCGCCGGGCAAGATCGTCGGCGAAGGCGAGCTGTGGGTCGGCAATCCGGCCCGTCTCGCGCGTCGCCTCAGCGACCGCGAGATCGAACAACTGCAATACAGTGCACAGCACTATGTGCGGCTCAAGGATCGTTACCTGGGCATG
Organism: Lysobacter sp. CA196; assembly: GCF_052078695.1. NCBI lineage: Bacteria > Pseudomonadati > Pseudomonadota > Gammaproteobacteria > Lysobacterales > Lysobacteraceae > Lysobacter > Lysobacter sp. CA196. The sequence goes on from NZ_JBQJIN010000015.1 coordinate 108,182, forward strand.
CTGTCGGGCTAGTCGCGGCCGGGCTAGTCAGGGCCGATGGCCGCGTTTACAGTCGCGGCAGGGGAAAGCAGGACTCAGGGAGTCAGGGCTACATGGAAGAAACGCAGAATCCGTACGCCGCGCCGAATGCGCCGGCGTTGCCGAATGCCGAATGGCAACAAACCGTACGCGCCGACCGCGGCATGCGCCTGGTCGCCCGCCTCATCGACGGCGGCCTGTATCTGGTGTGTTTCCTGCCGATGTTCATCGCCGTCGCGATCGATCCGGAAAGCAAGGAACCCTCGGCGATCCAGATGGCCATGATGGGCCTGAGCTTCCTGCTCATGCTCGGCCTGTTCGTCTACAACATCGTCCTGCTCAACGAGAGCGGCCAGACCCTCGGCAAGCGCTGGATCGGCATCAAGATCGTGCGCACCGACGGTTCGCCGGCCTCGCTCGGCCGCATCCTCGGCCTGCGCATGTTCGTGATCGCCCTGATCGAAGCGGTTCCCTGCCTCGGCAGCGTGTTCGCCCTGGTCAACGTGCTGTGGATCTTCGGCGAGGACAGCCTGTGCCTGCATGACTTGATGGCGGATACGAAGGTCGTCAACGCCTGATGCTCGACACGTACCGCCAGGTGGTGACGCCGGAGGGCGTGGCCCTGCACCTGCGCGCGGCCGGACCGGTACCGCGCGCCCTGGCCTGGATGATCGACCTGGCCTTGCGCGCGGTCATCTACGTGGCCCTGTACCGCGCCTTGGTCGGCCTGTTCGGCGAGGCCGGCAACGCCATCCTGGGCTTGGCGGTGTTCGTGATGACCTGGTTCTACCAGGTGCTGTTCGAGGTGCTCATGCAGGGCCGCACGCCCGGCAAATGGGCGCTGGGCCTGCGCGTGGTCGCCGCCGACGGCGCCCCGGTCGGCTGGATGGCCTCGTTCACCCGCAACCTGCTGCGCGTCGTCGATGCGCTGCCGGTCTGCTACGCGGTCGGCCTGATCACCAGCCTGATCGACCCTTGGGGCCGTCGCCTCGGCGACATGGTCGCCGGCACCCTGGTGGTGCACGCCGCGCGCCAGACCGACATCCGCGCCGCCGCGGTCAGCCCGCCGCTGGCGCCTTCGATGATGTTGCTGCCGCATGAGCAGGCCGCGGTGGTCGCGTTCGCCGAGCGCGGCCCGAACCTGACCGCGGCGCGCCAGGCCGAACTCGCCGACCTGACCGAAGCGTTGACGCAGGCGCGCGGCGAAACCGCAGTGACGCGTCTGTACGGCATCGCCAACTGGTTGCTGGGGCGGCGATGAGGCAGGAGCATTTCGTCGCCCGTCATGAGGCCGAGTGGCGCGAGCTCGAGCGCTGGCTGGAGATGCGTGCCTCCAGTGCGCGCAACGCCCGCAGCCACCGCCGCGACTGGACCGGCCTGCGCGACGACAAGATTCCCGAGCGCCACCGTCGCCTGTGCCAGCAACTGGCGCTGGCGCGCAGGCGCGGCTACAGCGCGGTCGTCACCGACCGCCTGCAGCAGCTCATGCAGCGCGGCCACAGCGTGCTGTACCGGACCAAGCCGGTGCATTGGCGGCGCTCGGTCGAGTACTTATTGGCCGGTTTTCCGCGCCTGGTCCGCGCCGAGTGGCGCTGCATGCTGGCCGCGGCGCTGCTGTTCTGGCTGCCGCTGATCAGTATCTTCGTCGCCATCCAGGTGCGTCCGGAACTCGCCGCGGGCCTGTTCGACGCGCAGTCGCTGGTCCGCTTCGAGCAGATGTACGACCCGGCCAAGCCCGACAGCGCCCTGGGCCGCACCAACGAAGACGACCTGCAGATGTTCGCCCACTACATCGGCAACAACGTCGGCATCGGTTTCCAGACCTTCGCCAGCGGCCTGGTCGCCGGGCTCGGCACGGTGTTCGTGCTGATCTTCAACGGCGTCATGATCGGCGGCGTCGCCGGCCACCTGCAGGCGGTCGGCCACGGCGAGCCGTTCTGGCGCTTCGTCGCCGGCCATTCGGCGCCCGAGCTCACCGCCATCGTCATCTCCGGCGGCGCCGGCTTGCGCCTGGGCCTGAGCCTGATCGCGCCCGGACAGCGCCGGCGCATCGATTCGCTGATCCACGGCGGCCGCCGCGGCGCGCTGATCTGCATCGGCGTGTTCGCGATGCTGGTGTTCGCCGCTTTCGTCGAAGCGTTCTGGTCGTCGATCGGCAGCGTGCCGGCGGCGATCAAGTACGGCGTCGGCCTGGCGCTGTGGCTGCTGGTCGGTCTGTGGCTGCTGCGTGGCGGCCGCAACGCCGTCCATCGCGACGACGAAGACGCGGCATGAAGCTCGAAGCGCTGACCGTTTCGCTGCGCCCGCGCACCGCGTGGGAGGCCTGCGAACTCGGCATGGCCCTGGTGCGCAGCCATGCCGGCGCGATCTGGAAGCCCTGGCTGCTGGTGACCTTGCCGATCCTGCTGCTGATCAACCTCGCCGGCTGGGCCCTGGACCTGCTGTGGCTGTCCGGCCTGTTGATGTGGTGGCTCAAGCCCTGGTTCGACCGCATTCCGCTGTTCGTGATTTCGCGCGCGGTGTTCGGCGAAACCCCGAGCACGCGCCAGACCGTGCGCGCGCAACTTCGCTGGGGCGCGCGCTGGTGGTTGCCCTACCTGACCTGGCGCCGGCTCAGCCCGGCGCGGCCGCTGTACCTGCCGGTGGACCTGCTCGAAGGCGGCGATGGCGGCGAAGCGCGCCAACGCCGTTCCGCGCTCGGTGCGCCGGTGTACGGCGTATGCGCGCTGCTGACCCTGGTGTGCGTGAACTTCGAGATGGCGATCGTCATCGGCAGCGTGCTCGGCGGCTTGATGTTCGTGCCCTTCGATTACCTGCCCGATACCTTCAAGTCGCTGATCGAGGCGGTCGGGGTCGAGCCGCAATGGCTCAGCGCGCTGTTCAATCTGCTGGCCTGGGTCGCGGTCAGCGTGATCGAACCGTTCTACGTCGGCGCCGGCTTCGGGCTGTATCTCAATCGCCGTACCCAGATCGAAGGCTGGGACATCGAAATCGTGTTCCGCCGTCTGCGCGCGCGGCTCACCGCCGCGGCCGCGCCGATGCTGCTGGTGCTGTGCGCGATGATCGGCTTTACGCCCGATGCCGCCGCGCAAACGGCGTCGCCTGCGGCAGAAACGAGCATCGCCGCGGACGCAGGCACGGAAGCGAGCGAGGGCGTTGCCGTTGCGGACGACAGCGAAGACGGGGAGCAAGACCAGGAAGAGCAAGCGCCGACCGAAGCGCCGATCCGCGACTACGTCGAAGACGGCAAGAAAGCGCGCCGGCTGCCGTCGACGCTCGGCGAGGTCTACCGCGACGGCCGCAGCGACGACCGCCGCCTGCGCGATGCGGTCGCCCAGGCGATGAAAGACCCGACCGTCGACCCCAAGCGCAAGCAGAGCGTCTGGAAAGCCAAGTCCGAGAGCAAGACCAAGGCCAAAAAGGAGCGCGACGACGCGATCAACGAAGGCCTGTTCAAGGGCCTCAGCAGCGGCGTGGCGGGCTTTCTGAAGGTGCTGATGTGGGGCGTGGTGGGCTTGATCGTGGTCGCCTTGCTGCTGACCGCTTCGCGTTGGCTCGGCTGGTTCCGCGACGGCGGCATCGACGAGGACGAGGCGCCCGGCGACGTGCGCAACGCGCCGTTGCCCGATCATGAGCCACTGCCCGACGATATCCCGACCGCGATCCGCCGCCTGTGGCAGGCCGGCCGCCGTCGCGACGCGCTGGCGCTGATGTACCGCGCCGCGGTCGAATCGATGGCGCAACGCGCCGACATCGTGCTGGTGCCTGGCGCGACCGAGGCCCAGTGCCTGCGCGCCTCGCGCAAGCTGCCGCTGGCCGAGGACCGCGAGGCCTTCGCGCGCGCGGTGCGCACCTGGCAGTACGCGGCTTATGCCGAGACGATGCCGAGCGGCGACGACTTCGACGATCTAATCGGCCAGCTGAGCCGGCGCTTCGGGTGGGCGGCATGAACCGCATCGGCCTGATCCTTGTCGGCACCAGCGCGGTCTTGCTGATCGTGCTGGTGCTGGCCGTCGGCGCGTTATGGCGCCGCGACTACCACAAGGTCGAGGAGACCGTCGCCGCGCCCCGCAGCGGCGAGGCCGCGAGCAACCCGCTGTACGTGCTCAAGCTCGCTCTGCAACGCGACAAGGTCAAGGTCGAGGCGCGCCAGCGCCTGCAGCTGTCGACCCATCCGCTGCAGCCGCGCGACACGGTGCTGATCTACCGCGACCCGCGCACCCTGGCCGGCAGCGAAGCCGAGGCCCTGCTGGGCTGGGTCGAGCGCGGCGGTCACCTGATCGTGCGCACGCCGCCGCTGCAGGATCAAGTCGGCGATTCGCCGATACCGGTGCTCGATGCGCTCGGCATCACCCTGCTCGACGCCAGCGATGCCGCCGATCCGGAGTACCTGCGCAACGCATGCGTCGGCCTGTACGAGCGCGGCCTGGAGCCGCAGCAGGTGTTCTGCTCGGCGCGCCGTTTCTATTTCTACAACAGCGACGCCGACCCCGACTACGCCTGGGGCGGCGAGGACAGCGCTTACGTCTATGCGCGTTTCCCGCGCGGCCAGGGTCACGTCGACGTGCTCGCCGACCTGGATTTCCTGTCCAACCGCACCGGCACCGGCAATCCCTTGCTCGACAGCATCGGCATCGGCGAGGACGAGATCGCCGCGCCGGCCAACGCCGCGTTCGCGCGCCAGGTGCTGGCGCCGAACTACCGCGCCGGCACCGTGCACCTGATCTACGCCGCCGAAGTGCCGAAGTTGTGGAAGACCTTGCTGCGCGACAGTTGGATGGCCTGGCTGCCGCTGCTGCTGTGCCTGCTCGGTTGGCTGTGGCAGCGCACCCAGCGTTTCGGCCCGCTACGCCCGGCGCCGGCGCTGGAGCGGCGTTCGCTGCTCGAACACATCGTCGCCAGCGGCGAGCACGTCTATCGCTACGGCTACGGCCCGCGCTTGTACGAATCCGCGCGCCGGGCCTTCATCGCCCGCCTGCGCCGCCGCGACCCCTACGCCGCCGCGCTCGACGGCGAGCCGCAGATCGCGCTGCTGATCGAGCGCTTCAAGGCCGATCCGGCGCCGATTGCGGCGAACGACATCCGCGACGCCCTCACTCCGCCGCCGGCACGCGACCACGCCGCGTTCCGCGCCCGCATCGCCACTTTGATCCGCATGAGAAACCGCTTATGAGCCTCGACGCCGCTCCGCTCGTCCCGATCACCGGCACCGCGCTGGCCGAACGCGCCGCCGCCGTGCGCGACGAAGTCGGCAAGGCCTTCATCGGCCAGGCCGACGTGCTCGACCAGATCCTGATCGCCCTGCTCGCCGGCGGCCACGCGCTGCTCGAAGGCGTGCCCGGGCTCGGCAAGACCCTGGTCGTGCGCGCGCTGTCCAAGGCCCTGGACTGTGGCTATGCCCGCGTCCAGTTCACCCCCGACCTGATGCCCAGCGACATCAGCGGCCATGCGGTCTACGACCCCAAGACCGAGAGCTTCAACATCCGCCGCGGCCCGGTGTTCACCAACCTGTTGCTCGCCGACGAAATCAACCGCGCTCCGGCCAAGACCCAGTCGGCGTTGCTGGAGGCGATGCAGGAACTGCAGGTGACGATCGAAGGCCACAGCTTCGAGTTGCCGCCGCCGTTCCTGACCCTGGCCACCCAGAACCCGGTCGAACAGGAGGGCACCTATCCCTTGCCGGAGGCGCAGCTCGATCGCTTCCTGTTGAAGATCCTGATCGGCTACCCGACCCGCGCCGACGAGAAGCGCATGGTGACCGCGGTCAGCCTCGGCCGCAGCGCTTCGGACTTCGACCTCTCGCAGGTGCGGCGCGTGCTCGGCCCGGAAGAGATCGTCGCCATGCAGCAGGGCACCGCCCTGGTGCGCGTCGACGAGGCGGTGATCGACTACGTCGTGCGCATCGTCGGCACCACCCGCGACTGGGCCGGCATCGCCCTCGGCGCCGGTCCGCGCGGCAGCCTGGCCCTGGTGCGCGCGGCGCGCGCGCAGGCCGTGCTGTCGGGGCGCGACTTCGTCACCCCCGACGACGTGCGCGAGATCGCCAAGCCGGCCCTGCGCCATCGCATCGCGCTCGCACCCGAGCTGCAGATCGAAGGCCAGTCGCCCGACGACGTACTGCAGGCGCTGTTGGCCAAGGTCGAAGCGCCCCGGCAATGAGCCGTGCCGCGCCACCGCCGTTGCCTGCAGGCGTCGCCGGCGCCGGCCTGAGCGTGCCGCGCGATCGCGCCCTGCCGCGGCGCGGCTGGGCCCGGCCGGCGCCGCGCTGGGTCTGGCTGGCCTTGCCGTGGTCGGCGCTCGGCCTGGCGGCGAGCGCGGGTTGGCTGCAAGCCGCGGCCTGGCAAGTGGCGACCCTCGTCATCGTGTTGATCGCGATCGCCGACCTGCTGCGTCTGCTGTACGCATCGACGCCGCGGGCGACGCGCAGCATGCACGACACCTGGGCGATCGGGGTCGAACGCCCGGTCACCCTAGAATTCGAAACCGATCGCCGACAGCGCCTGGATGCCTTCGACCTGCATCCCGGCGGCTGGAGCATGCGTAACCTGCCGCGCCGGATCGACCTGCGCCGCGGCGAGAGCGTCAGCTTCGAGTACGAACTGCGCCCCGGCACCCGCGGCGATTTCCAGTTCGACGGCGTGCAACTGCGCCTGCATTCGCCGTGGGGGCTGTGGTGGCAGTCGCGCATCGGCGGCGAGATCCAGCGCGTGCGCGTGTTCCCCAACTTCGCGCCGCTGGCCAAGTTCGCGATGTTCAGCGCCGAACAGGCCTCGCGCCTGGTCGGCGCGCACGTCAAGCGCCGCCGCGGCGAAGGCACCGACTTCCACCAGATGCGCGAATACCGCGTCGGCGACAGCCTGCGCCAGATCGACTGGAAAGCGACCGCGCGTGCGCGCCGGTTGATTTCGCGCGAGTACCAGGACGAACGCAATCAACAACTGGTGCTGATGCTCGATACCGGCCGCCGCCTGATGGCGCGCGACGGCGAACATTCGCATTTCGACCATGTGCTAGATGCGGCCCTGGTCGTGGCCTACCTGGCCTTGCGCCAGGGCGACGGCGTCGGCCTGCTCGCGAGCGGCGGCGAAAGCCGCTGGGTGCCGCCGCAACGCGGCGTCGGCGCGATCGACAACCTGCTGCGCGCCAGTTACGCCTTGCAGCCGCAACCGGTCGCGACCGACTTCCTGGCCGCGGCGACCGAACTGTCGCTGCGCCAGCGCCGCCGTTCGCTGGTGATGCTGGTGACCAACCTGCGCGACGAGGACATGGACGACCTGCTCGCGGCCGTGCGCATGCTGCGCGGCCGTCACCTCGTCTGCGTCGCCAGCCTGCGCGAAGGCTCGCTGGATCAGGCGCTCGCCGAAGAAGTCGCCGATCTGTCCGGCGCGATCCGCGCCGGCGCCACCGCGCAATACCTCGAACACCGTGTCGCCGCCCACGAAGCGCTGCGCAACCACGGGGTGATGGTGCTCGATGTCAGCTGCGATCAACTGGCGGCGTCGCTGGTCGAGAAGTATTTGGCGGTGAAGCGCGACGGTTTGCTTTGACGGATGTGCGCTGAGTTCAGTCGGGTCAGGGCGACGGCAACAACAGCAACAGCAACAGCAAATCCCCCACGACCGCTGCGCGGTCGTTCGCCCCCTTTGTCAAAGGGGGCAACAGCACGGGTGCCGCGAAGGGGGCGCGAATGCTGCAACTGCGATCAGTTGGCCGTGTCGCTGGTCGAAAAATATCTGGCGGTGAAGCGCAACGGTTTGCTTTGAGAGTTCGCGTGCTGCCTGGTGTGTTCGGCTAAGGCGGATCAAGGCAACGTCAGCCGCAACAGCAAATCCCCCACGACCGCTGCACGGTCGTTCGCCCCCTTTGTCAAAAGGGGGCAAAGGCAGGAGCACCGGAGCAAGCCCGCAACCGCAACGCACATCGGCTGTTCCCCCCTTTGGAAAAGGGGGGCAGGGGGGATTTGCTCTACCGCCGCTTTAGCTCGATCCATCCCGCAGCGGCGACCGCAACACCCCGCCGCTCACCCCGGCCGAGTCTGCGTTTCCAGCCACGCCAGCCATTGCATCGCCTGCCCGCGATCCTCGCCGCACATCTCGAACGAAGGCTGCAGCGACCCGCAGAACGCCGGCCGCTCCGGCTTGCCGAACAGACGGCAGCGCAGTTCGTCGTCGAGTTGCACGCAGGGGATGCCGGCCGGTTTTCCGTGCGGCATGCCCGGGATCGGCGAGGTGATCGAAGGCGCGATGCAGCAGGCGCCGCAATGCGAACGGCAGGCGAAGCTCATGGCGGCGCGATGAACGGCTCGACGGCGCGTACCGCGTCCAAGGAGATCGCTGCGTACACATGCGGGAAGTAGTCGCCGCTGCGTTCGCTCCAGTCGTAGCGCAAAGCCGTACCGAGCGCGGCCGCGTCGATGCTGAGGCGAAGCAGCGCGCCGCGGCCGCGTTGATGACGCTCGACGACGCCCTCGAGTTGCGCCTGCGTCGCGCAGTGCACGAAGCCTTCGTGCAGCCATCCGTCCGGCGCATAGGCGCCGGTGGTCTGCGCGCGCTGCCAATCGGCCGGCGTGGCGAAATGAAAGATCGTGTCGGGGCCGGGGCGTGTGCCGGCGAAGTCCGCTCGCGCCGTCGGCTTGCGCTCGCCGGCGCCGGAAACGTTCGCGGCGCCGTGGTCGGGCGCCGCGTCGCGGTCGATCGCGGTCATCGCCGGGTCAGTCGGCGGTGACCAGGGCGTCGGCGCGTTCGCGCAGCATCGCGTAGACCGGATCGGTGTCCGGGCGCTTGCGGTGCCAACGCTCGAAACTCTCGGCGGCCTGTTCGACCAACATGCCGAGCCCGTCGATGCGGTCGTGCGCGCCGGCGACCTTGGCCCAGGCCAGGAACGGAATCGCCACCTCGCCGTAACTCAGGTCGACCGCGGCGGTGCGCGGCGTCGCCAGGCTCATCGGCAGGGTCGGCATGGCGTCGTCGCGCGCGGCCGAAGTGGCGTTGACGATCAGATCGAAGTTGCCGAGCGTGCCGACGTCGGCGAGATAACGCGGATGCACGCGGCCCGGCATGCCGAGCGCGTCGGCGAGGGCATCGACGCGCTCGCTGGTGCGGTTGACGATGTAGAGATCGCCGATGCCGGCATCGAGCAGGGCCGGGGCGACGCCGCGCGCGGCGCCGCCGGCGCCGATCAGCAGGGTGCGGCGCGAACGCAGGTCCAGGCCGTGACGCTCGGTGAGGTCGCGGATCAGGCCGGTGCCGTCGGTATTGTCGCCTTCCCAACCGGTCGCGCTGCGGATCAGGGTGTTGACCGCGCCGGCGCGTTGCGCGCGCTCGCTCAGGTGGGTGCAGATGCTCGCCGCGCGCGTCTTCAGCGGCAGGGTGATGTTGGCGCCCAGTCCGCCTTCGGCCGCGAATGCGGCGAGGGCGACGTCGAACTGTTCCGGCGCGGCATCGATCGCGGTGTATTCCAGGGCGATGCCGAGCTGGCGCCCGAACGCGGCATGGATGCGCGGCGACAGCGAGTGCGCGACCGGGTGACCGAACACCGCATAGCGAAGGACCGGGCTGGACGAACTGGAATCGATCGACATGGACGCGCCTCGTTCTAGACTGGTGACCCTAGTTCGGGAGACGCACGATGCGGCACGCCAGGGTCCGGTTCGGCCTCAGTCTACTCCTCGCCTGCGGGCTCGCCAGCACGGTCCAGGCGGCCCTGTCCGAATTCGGCATAGAAGGCATGGGAGTTGTTTCAACTTTGCACAGCGAAGTGCGCGCTGCGGTATCTCCCGACGGACGGCGCATCGTCTGGGGCAGCACCGATCGCAGCGGTGGCGCCGGCGGCTGGGACCTGTGGCAGGCCAGTTTGATCGATGGCCGTTGGCAGGACGCGAAGCCGTTGCCGCTGAACGCCAAGGCCAACGACTTCGCCCCGGCCTTCAGTGCCGATGGGCGTTGGCTGTATTTCTTCTCCAACCGTCCCGGCGGCCAGGGCGGCGACGACCTTTATCGCGCCGCGGTGCGCGACGACGGTAGCTACGGCCCGGCCGAAAACCTCGGCTCCGGCGTCAACGGCCGTGGCGACGAATGGGCGCCGACGCCCAGCCGCGATGGCCGTCATCTGCTGTTCGCCAGCGACGGCTTCGGCGGCAGCGGCCGTCACGATCTGTTCGTCGCGCACTGGAACGGCCAGGCCTTCGTCGAGCCCAAGCCGGTGCTCGGGGTGAACAGCGCCGACGACGAGTTCGACGCGGCCTGGCTCGGCGACGGCAAGACCCTCGTGTTCGCGCGCTCCAAGGACGTGGAGAAACTGCCGATCCGCCTGTATGTCGCCCACTGCGACGGCGCGCGTTATGCGCAGGCGGCGCCGCTCGCGCTGTCGTTCAACACCGAAGCGGCGTACACGCTCGGCCCGGCGATCGACTGGAACAAGCCCGCCGAGCTGTTGGTCAGCGGTTCGGCGAAAGCGCCGCGCGCCGGCAAGATGGACCTGTATCGGATGAAAGCGCCGGCGGCGACGGGCAAGGACGGCTGCGTCGCGAGCGCGACGCGTTGATCGGCGTGCGCGCCTCGGTCGAGGCGCTGCGATTGCGCCAGGAAACGCAGCAGGCGCTGTCGCCTATGCTGCGTCCCCTTGCGCGGCATCGCCTGAGGCCTCAGCGCGCCTCGCGCATCCATTGCGCCGCATCGAGTGCGAAGTAAGTCAGCACGCCGTCGGCGCCGGCGCGCTTGATCGAGGTCAGCGCTTCCATCACGCAACCGCGTTCGTCGAGCCAGCCGTTCTGGATCGCCGCGCGCAGCATCGCGTACTCGCCGCTGACCTGGTAGACGAAGGTCGGCACGCCGAATTCGTCCTTCACCCGGCGCACGATGTCGAGGTAGGGCATGCCCGGCTTGACCATGACCATGTCGGCGCCTTCGTCGAGATCGAGCGCGACTTCGCGCAAGGCCTCGTCGCTGTTGGCCGGGTCCATCTGGTAGGTGTACTTGTTGCCCTTGCCGAGCGCGCCGGCCGAGCCGACCGCATCGCGGAACGGGCCGTAGAAGCTCGACGCGTACTTGGCGCTGTAGGCGAGGATGCGGGTGTGGATGTGGCCGTCGAGCTCAAGCGCGTTGCGGATCTGGCCGATGCGGCCGTCCATCATGTCGCTGGGCGCGACCACATCGGCGCCGGCGGCGGCGTGCGACAGCGCCTGCTTGACCAGGGCTTCGACGGTTTCGTCGTTCATGACGTAGCCGCTGTCGTCGACCAGGCCGTCCTGGCCGTGGCTGGTATAGGGGTCGAGGGCGACGTCGGTGATCACGCCGAGTTCGGGGAAGCGCTGCTTGAGCGCGCGGATCGCGCGTTGGCACAGGCCGTCTTCGTCCCAGGCGGCGACCGCATCGAGCGACTTGGCTTCCGGCGCGGTGACCGGGAACAGCGCGAGCGCGGGCACGCGCAACTCGCTGGCGCGTTCGCCGACGCGCAACAGTTCGTCGATCGACAGGCGTTCGATGCCGGGCATCGAGCCGACCGGCGCGCGGCCATCGAGTTCGTGGACGAAGACCGGATAGATCAGGTCGTCGGCGGTGAGGACGGTCTCGCGCATCAGGCGCCGCGAGAATTCGTCGCGGCGCATCCGCCGCGGGCGCGAATAGGGATAGGTCATGGGCGCTAGTTTACCCCCGGGCCGTCGCGGCGGCCTGCGACCGGCGGTCGCGCCGGGTGCGGACGCTGCGTTCTGCCAACCGCAGAGATGTTTGGCGGCGCGCGTGCCGAAGCCAGGGAGTCCGGCCGGGTTTGCCTGTTCGGGCCGAATATACGCACTCGGCCCCTGGGGCTTGGGCGGCTGGCGCTGGCGGCCGCATGCTTGGGCGGCAACTCGCATCGCCCGCCGGCTGCGGCTCAGTCCGAATACACCCGATAGCGCAGCGGGCGGACGTGGACATTGCTGCCGGGGGCCGGGGTGACCGCGTCCGGGGTCGCGACCAAGTCCAGTTCCAGCGGGCGGTGCTGGCCTTCGACCTGCAGCTCCAGGGTGATGCGCTCGGCCAGCCGATGCGCGGACAGGACCCGGGCCGGCAGGCCTTCGCCGTCGGCAACCAGGGCCATGTCGTGCGGCCGCACGTACAGGCGCGCGCGGCTGCGGCTGCGGCTGCGGCTGTCGACCGGCAGGCGCAGGGCGTGGCCGTTGACCGAGAGCTGGCCGCCTTCGGTCTGGCCTTCGATGACGTTGGCGCGGCCGATGAAGTCGAACACATAGGCCGAGGCCGGCGCGCTGTAGATCTCGTCTGGGGTGCCGACCTGCTCGATGCGGCCGTCCTTGAGCACGACCACGCGGTCGGCCAGTTCCAGCGCTTCTTCCTGGTCGTGGGTGACGAACAAGGTGGTCTGCCCGGTCTGGTCGTGCAGGCGCCGCAGCCAGCGGCGCAGTTCGATGCGGACCTTGGCGTCGAGCGCGCCGAACGGCTCGTCGAGCAACAGCACGGTCGGGTCGATCGCGAGTGCGCGGGCCAGAGCGACGCGCTGCTTCTGTCCGCCCGAGAGTTGTTCCGGATAGCGTGCGCCGAGTTCCGGCAACTGGATCAGGTTCAACAACTCCTGCACGCGCTGGGCGATGGTCGCCTTGTCGGGCCGGCGCGCGCGCGGCCGGCTGCGCAGGCCGAAAGCGATGTTCTCGGCCACGGTCATGTGCTTGAACAAGGCGTAGTGCTGGAACACGAAGCCGACGTTGCGTTCGCGCAGGCTGAGCCGGGTCGCGTCCTGGTCGCCGAACAGCAGGCGCCCCGAATCGGGCTGCAGCAGGCCGGCGATCACCCGCAGCAAGGTGGTCTTGCCCGAGCCCGAAGGCCCGAGCAGGGCGACCAGTTCGCCGGAGGCGACGTCGAGGTCGACCGAGTCCAGCGCGGCGACGCTCGCGTAACGCTTGGCGATGGCTTGAATGTGCAGATCCATGTCGGGCGGATACCTATCGAATCAATGTCGGCGATGCGAACGCGCGAGCGCGTCGCCGTGACGGGCCTCGAGCCAGATCTTGAACACCAGCGTGACCAGGGCCAGGCCGGCGAGCAGGGACGCGACGGCGAACGCGGCCGCGGCTTCGCCGCCGAGTTGTTTGTACAACACCTCCACGTGCAGCGAGAGCGTGTTGGTCTTGCCCATGATGTTGCCCGACACCACCGTGACCGCGCCGAACTCGCCCATCGCGCGCGCGCTGCACAACAGCACGCCGTACAGCAGGCCCCACTTGATGTTCGGCAGGGTCACCCGGAAGAACATGGTCCAGGCGCTGGCGCCGAGCGAGCGCGCGGCGAGTTCCTCGTCGCTGCCCTGCTGCTCCATCAGCGGGATCAGTTCGCGCACCACGAACGGGAAGGTCACGAACATCGTCGCCAGGACGATGCCGGGCGTGGCGAACAGGATCTTGATGTCGTACTGGTTCAGCAGGCCGGCGAAGTAACCGTGGGTGGGGCTGAACAACAACACCAGGCACAGGCCCGCGACCACCGGCGACACCGCGAACGGCAGGTCGATCAGGGCCAGCAGGGTACGCTTGCCGCGGAACTCGAAACGGGTCAGCGCCCAGGCCATGAACACGCCGCAGATCGCGTTGACCGGCACGACGATCCCCGCGGTCAGCAGGGTCAGGCGCAGCGCCGACAAGGTGTGCGGCTCGGTCACCGCGGCGATCCAGACCTTGAGGCCGCTGCCGAACGCGGCGCCGAGCAGCATCAGCAGCGGCAGCACCAGCACCAGGGCCATGATCGCCACGGCCAGCGTAATCAGGGTCCAACGCACCCAGGCCGGTTCCTGCAATTGGTCGCGCGCGTCAGCCATCGCGGCGGCTCCCGTGCGCGAACAAGGCCGAGGCCGCGTTGATCGCGACCAGGCAGGCGAAGGACATCAGCAGCAGCAGGGTCGCCAGCACGATCGCCGCGGTCACGCCGCCTTCTTCTTCCAGGCGGATGGTGATCAGCAAGGGCGCGATCTCGGTCTTCATCGGCAGGTTGCCGGCGATGAAGATCACCGAGCCGAACTCGCCCAGCCCGCGCGCGAACGCCAACGAGAAACCGGTCAGCAGCGCCGGCAGCAGCTCGGGCAGGATCACCCTGCGCAAGGTGGTCAGGCGCGAGGCGCCGAGCGAGGCCGCGGCTTCCTCTTGTTCGCGGCCCAGCGCTTCCAGCACCGGCTGCACCGTGCGCACCGCGAACGGCAGGCCGATGAAGATCAGGGCGATGACGATGCCGGTGGTGTTGTTGACCAGCTTGATGCCGAACGGCTGCAGCAACTGGCCGACCCAGCCGTTCTCGTCGTAGATCGCCGCCAGGGTGATGCCGGCGACCGCGGTCGGCAGCGCGAACGGCAGGTCGACCAGGGCATCGAGCAGGCGCCGGCCGCTGAAGCGGTAGCGTTCGAGCACCCAGGCGATCAGGGCGCCGCCGAACAGCGAGCACACCGCGGCGATGAAGGCGGTGGCGAAACTGACCTTGAGCGAGGCGATCACCCGCGGGTCGCCGATCGCGCGCAGCCAGCCGTCCAGGCCGAGCCCGCCCGAACGCAGGATCAGCGCCGCCAGCGGCAGCAGCACGACCAGGCCCAGCCAGGTCAGGCCCAGCCCCAGACCGAGCCCGAAACCGGGCAACGGCCGGCGCCAGCGAACGGCGGAGGTCGGTAGGGGTAAGGCGTGCTCGCTCATGTGGCGTGGGCGGCCGTCTGGGATGGGGACAGAGGGGTGGGACGCTATCCCAGTGGCCAGCGTCTAGGGAAATGCGCGTTGGTTGTTTCGAGGTGCGAGATGGCGATATGGCCAGGATGGCGCGGCCCGGATTCGCGGCGGGTGAAGCCGCGCAGGCCTTGCGCGGCGGCGCCGGGCCCGGCGCCGCCGGTCGGATCGGGCCGCCGCGGAGGCCGGCCCGGGTTGATCGCGAGCGGGTTCGGCGCTCAGCCCCAGTCGATGATGCCGCCGCGGCTGCGGCCCAGCAGGCCGTGGCCCCGATCGATTGCGTGGACGATGGCGGCGACCTGCGCCGGCTGCCGGCTGACGAAATAATGCCCGCCGTCGGCCAGGACGATGGCGTGGACCCGCTCCGAGCAGGCCCGCCAGCGCCGGTATTTGCGGCGGTGGCCACGGGTCAGCGGGTCGTCGTCGCTGTTGATATTGAACAGCGGTGCCTGGATCCGCGGCGGCGGCCGGCGTTTGAGCTGGGCAGCGGCCAGGCGGGCGTCCTGGCGGAAGCCGGCGCTGAGGCGCCGCAGTGCGTCCTCGTGCAGGCCCTCGGTCGACCCGCCCCAGGCCCGGATCAGTTCGCGCAGTTGCGCATCGCTGGTGGACTTCCAGGGGTCGCGCCCGAGCAGCCATCGCGACAGCCTCGACAGCGGCAGCACCCCGCCGACGCAGACGAACTTCAGCGGCCGCCCGGCCGCTTCCAGGCGACGGGCGATTTCCAGCGCCAGCACGCTGCCGACGCAGTGGCCGTACAGGCCGATCTCGCCGTCGGTCTTCGCCAGCAGGCGCTCGACGCAGAGCGCGGCCAGCGCGTCGAGGTCGCTCGGCCCGGCACCGGCCTCGTCGGCATCGCGGGCCGGCATGGCCACCGCATACACCGAGATGCGCTCGTCCAATGCGGCCAGGTGCTCGGCGAGCGGCTGGAACATGGTGGCCGAAGCGCCGGCATAGGGCACGCACAACAGCGACAGCTCGCAGTGGCCGCGGCTGGCGAGCAAGCGCGGCACCGGGTCGTAGGGCGCGGCTTGTCCGGCCTGCAGCGACTGCGCCAGCGCTTCGATCGTCGGCTGCGCATAGAACGCCAACAACGACAGCGCATGGCCGTCGAAGGCCTCGGCGACGCGCGCGACCAGGTTGATCGCCTTGAGCGAATGGCCGCCGAGCTCGAAGAAGTGATCGTGGCGGCCGACACGTTCGAGCTTGAGCAGTTCGCACCAGATGCCGGCGAGCGTGGTCTCCACTTCCCCGCGCGGCGCTTCGTAGCGGCGGGTCGCGACCGCATCCAGGTGGGGGGCCGGCAAGGCGTTGCGGTCGAGCTTGCCGTTGGCGGTCAGCGGCCACTGCGCCAGGTGCACATAGGCCGCCGGCAGCAGGTGCTCGGGCAAGCGCGCCTGCAGCCGCGCGCGCAAGGTTTCGGCGGGCAGCGACGGGCCGGTGTAATAGGCGATCAAGCGTTTCTCGGCGGGGCCATCCACAGCAGGACCGTCCTCGCCGCGGCTGTCCTCGCCGGGGCCGTCGTCGCGCGCGACCACCAGCGCTTGCTCGGTGCCGGCGACCTGCTGCAAGGCCGCTTCGATCTCGCCCAGCTCGATGCGGAAGCCGCGGATCTTGACCTGGTCGTCGTTGCGGCCGAGGTATTCGAGGCTGCCGTCGGGCAACCAGCGCCCCAGGTCGCCGGTCTTGTACATGCGCGGGTGCGCCGCTTGCGGCCAGAACGGGTCGTCGAGAAAACGTTCCGCGGTGAGCGCCGGCCGATGCAGGTAACCGCGGGCGACACCGGCGCCGGCCACGTAGAGCTCGCCGATCGCGCCGACCGGCAGCGGCTGGCGTTGCGCGCCGAGCACGTAGATGCGCAGGTCGGCGAGGGCGCGCCCGATCGGGCTGGCGTCGGTGCGCCCGGCGTCGTCCGCGCTCAGGGCGCGGTAGGTCACGTGCACCGTGGTCTCGGTGATGCCGTACATGTTGACCAACCGGGTGCCGGCGTTGTCGGCGCGCCGGTACCAGGGCGCGAGCATGTTCGTCCGCAGCGCTTCGCCGCCGAAGACCACCACGCGCAAGCGGTGCTGGCTGCGGCTTTGCGCGGCGATCAGATGACGAAACGCGGTCGGGGTCTGGTTGAGCACGGTCACGCCTTCGCGGCACAGCAATTCGTAGAACGCTTGCGGCGAACGGCTGGTCGGCAGCGACACCAGCAGCAGCCGCCCGCCGTACAGCAAGGCGCCCCACAGCTCCCAGACCGAGAAATCGAAGGCGAAGGAGTGGAACAGCACACCGACGTCGTCGGGGCCGAACCGGAACTGCGCCGCGGTCGCGGCGAACAGACGCGTCACCTGGCGGTGTTCGACCATCACGCCCTTGGCCTGCCCGGTCGAACCGGAGGTGTAGATCACGTAGGCCAGATGTTGAGGCCCGAGCGCGGATAGCTGCGGGTCGTGCGTCGGCAGATCGGCGAAGGCCTCGGCGCTCAGGTCGAGCAGCGGCACCGAGGTCGCGCCCAGCGCCTCGTGCAGGTGCGACGGCGCCAGCACCGCCACCGGCGCGCTGTCGTCGAGCAGGTAACGCAGCCGTTCGGCCGGATAGGCCGGGTCCAGGGGCACGTAGCCGGCGCCGGCCTTGAGGATGCCGAGCACGCCGATCACCAGCTCCGGCCCGCGCCCGGCGCACAGGCCGACGCGATCGTCGGGCGCGACGCCGAGCGCGAGCAAGCGATGGGCGAGCTGGTTGGCGCGGGCGTTGAGTTCGGCATAGCTCAACGAGCCGCCCTCAAAGCTCAGCGCGATGGCATCCGGGTTGCGTGCGGCCTGCGCCTCGAAGCGGCGATGCAGACAGTCGTCTGGCACAGCGTCCATCTGCGGCGTGTTGAAACCGACCAGGACTTGCTCGCGCTGCGGCGGCGGCAAGACGTCCAGAGCGAGCACCGGCGTGTGCGGCGCATGTTCGAGCGCGTCGACCAGGGATTCGAGCGACTGGTGCAGGCAGGCGCAAACGCGCGCGGCGTCGAGGCCGGCGTGGGTGCGCACGCTGAGCGCGAAGCCCGAACCGAGATCGTCGACCGCCACGGTCAGCGGATAGTGGGTGCGTTCGCCGGCGGCCGAGTCCAGCGCTTCGATGCCCGGCCAGGCGGCCTCGGCGGTCGGCGCGCTGTGGCGGTAATTGAGCAGGCTGTTGAACAACGGCCGCGGTGCGGCGACGCCACTGCAGGCCTGGGCCAGCACCAGCGGTGCGTGCTCGTGTTCCAATAACGCGGCGAGGGCTTCGTGGGTGGCCTGCACCGCTGCACGGACGCCTGCGGTCAGTGCGACGCGCAAAGGCAAGGTGTTGATGAACATGCCCAAGGCGCGGTCGGAGCGCGCGTCGCCGTGCAAACGGCCGAACAGCACCGTGCCGAACACCACGTCGTCGCGTCCGCTCAGCCGCCCCAGCAGTTGCGCCCAGGCCAGGTGCAGCAGGCTCGCCACGCTGACCCCGAGTTGCCGCGCCCGCGCGCGCAGGCGCGCATCGAGTTCGCTGCTTATTTGCTCGTGGGCTTCGTCGTCGCTTGTTGCAGTGCCGTGCGCTGAAGGTCTGTCGTCGCTCTTGGCCGGCGATCCGTCGACGCCGAACGCGAGGGTCGGCTCGTCGACATCGCTGAGCAGCTCGCGGAAGAAAGTCTCGTGCGCGGCCTGGGCTTGTGCGTGGGTGGCCTGCACCACGTAGTCGCGGTACGGCACCGGCTCGGGCAGACCGGCCGTCTCACCGTGCAGGAAGGCCTGCATCTCGCGCTGCACCACCTCGAGCGCAGTGTGGTCCAGGGCCATGTGGTGAAACTGCAAGGCACCGACCCAGCTGCCGTCGGCGCCGTCGCGTGCGCAACTCAGGCGCAGTAGCGGTGCGCGACGCACGTCGAGCCGGTGTTTGCGCGGATCGACCACGGCTTGCAGCTGTGCGGCGATACTGCCGGCCGCCGGGTCCAGGGCGATCTCCTCGATCGGCAACTGCGCGCGTCGCCACACCACCTGC
The DNA here is from genome assembly GCF_052078695.1 of Lysobacter sp. CA196. Lineage (NCBI taxonomy): Bacteria > Pseudomonadati > Pseudomonadota > Gammaproteobacteria > Lysobacterales > Lysobacteraceae > Lysobacter > Lysobacter sp. CA196. The sequence goes on from NZ_JBQJIN010000015.1 coordinate 126,891, forward strand.
ACCGGTTCGGCCAGGCCTTCCCAGGCCATCGCGGTCCGGAGGATGTCGTGGCGCTCGACGACCGCCTGCAGGGCGTCGCGGAACGCGTCGAGGCGGGCGCGGCTGTCGAAGCGGAACAGCGATTGCAGCAGGTAGGGGTCGCCCGCCGCGGCGGTGCGGTGGTGATACAGCAAGCCCTCCTGCAACGGCGCGAGCGGATAGATGTCCTGGACGTTGCCGGCGCCGCCGGGCACCTCGGCGATCAAACGGTCGATCGCGGCCTGGCTCAGCTTCACCAGCGGCAGCATCGACGGGGTGATCGCGGTGCAATCGGCCGGGAGGCCGTTCGCGGGTATCTCGGGGTGTGCGCGATCTTCGGTGGCCGCAGTTTCCACCGAGGCGGCGAAGGCGGCCAGGGTCGGTTGAGCGAACAACAGGCGCACGCGTGCGATCAGCCCGGCCTGGCGCATGCGTTCGATCAGCCGCACCGCCAACAGCGAATGTCCGCCGAGCTCGAAGAAGTGGTCGTCGCGGCCGACCCGCGGCAAGCTCAGCAATTCCTGCCACAACGCCGCGATGGTCCGTTCGACCTCGCCGCGCGGCGCTTGGTAGTTTTGGGTCGCGACCGCATCGAGCCCGGGCGCCGGCAAGGCGCGCCGATCCAGCTTGCCGTTCGGCGTCAATGGCCAGCGTTCGAGCATCACGAAGGCCGCCGGCAGCATGTGCTCCGGCAAGCGCCGCGCGAGCTGGCGCCGCAGCGCCGCGGTGTCGGCGTTCGCGGCGATCAGATAAGCGACCAGGCGCGGCTGATCGTGCGGGCCGTCGCGTGCGACCACGGTGTTGTCCGGAAAACCGGCGTCGGCGAGCGCGGCCTCGATCTCGCCGGGTTCGATGCGGAAGCCGCGCAGCTTGAGCTGGCGGTCGGCGCGGCCGAGGAATTCGAGCTGACCGTCGCGCCGCCACCGCGCCAGGTCGCCGGAGCGATACATGCGTTCACCCGGTGCATCCGGGTCGGCGACGAAGCGTTCGGCGCTCAGGCCGGGGCGGTCGAGGTATCCGCGCGCGAGCCCGGGACCACCGATATACAGCTCGCCGGGCACGCCGACCGGCACCGCCTGCAGGCGCGCATCCAGCACATGCAGGCGGCTGCCGCGCACCGGGTGCCCGATCGGCACGCGTTCCTGCGACCCCACGGCATCGCTCGCCAGCGGCGCGGTCATGCTCGTGCAGACCGTGGTCTCGGTCGGACCGTAGGCATTGATCAGGCCGCGGCCCTGCGCCCAGGCCTGCGCCAGCGCAGGCACGCAGGCGTCGCCGCCGACGATCAGACGACGGCAGTCCGGCAGCTCGTCCGGCTTCAGCAGCGCCAGCACCGCCGGCGGCAGCAGCGCATGCGTGATGCGATGCGTGCGCAGGGTGGCGGTCAGGGCCGGGCCGGGCAACAGCTGTTCGGACTCGGCCATCACCAACGCCGCGCCGGACAACAGCGCCATGCACAGTTCCCAGAACGCGGCGTCGAAACTCAACGAGGCGAATTGCAGCACCCGCGCATCCGCATCGACCGCGAGCGACGCGACGCCGCTTTCGATCAGGTTGGCGATGCCGGCGTGAGCGACGACTACGCCCTTGGGCCGCCCGCTGGAACCGGAGGTGTAGATGACATAGGCCGGGTGCTGCACCCGCAGTGCGACCGTGCGTTCGGGATCGCTCGGGTTGTGCAGCGGGCTGTCGTCGATCGCGACGAGGTTGGCCTCGTCGTCGAGGCCGAACCAGGCCGCGTCGGCGAGCGCCGGCAAGCGGGCGCGGCTGGCGCGGTCGCCGATGCTCAGGCGCGGACTGGCGTCGTCGAGCATGTAGGCGAGGCGGTCGAGCGGATATTCCGGGTCCAGCGGCACGTAGGCGGCGCCGGCCTTGAGTACGCCGAGCACGGCGACGATGGCTTGCGGCGAGCGCGGCAACGCCAGCGCGACCCGGTCTTCCGGGCCGATGCCGCGGCCGATCAGGGTGTGGGCGAGACGATTGGCGCGGCGGTTGAGTTCGGCGTAGCTCAACACGGTCTCGCCGAACACCAGGGCCGGCGCGGCCGGCGTCAGGGCGACCTGGCGCTCGAAGGCGGCGCTCACAGTGACCGGCGTAACAGGCTCGGCACCGCGGCCGATGGTGAGCAGCTGTTGCCGTTCGGCTTCGCCGAGCAGGTCGATGCCGCCGATCGATCGGCTCGGATCGGTCGCCACCGCGCGCAGCAGGCGCTGCAATCGTTCGGCGAGGTCGCGCGCGCTGGCGTCGTCGAACAGATCGGTGGCGTATTCGACGCTGCCGTCGAGCCCCTGCGGGCGACCGTCGCGGTCGCGGCATTCGCTGAAGCCGATGCTGAGGTCGAACTTGGCGATGTCGAGGTCGAAGGCCTGGCTGCGCAGGCTCAGGCCGGGCAACACCAGTTCGTCGTCGGTGCCGATGTCGTTCTGCAGGCTCAACATCACCTGGAACAAGGGGTGATGCGACAGCGAGCGGGCCGGGTTCAAGGCTTCGACCAGATGCTCGAACGGCAGGTCCTGGTGCTCGTAGGCGGCGAGGTCGACGCGGCGCACGCGGTCGAGCAGGTCCACGAAGCTCGGGTCGCCGGACGTGTCGCTGCGCAGCACCAGGGTGTTGACGAACAAGCCGATCAAACCGTCGAGTGCCGGATCGACGCGGCCGGCGATCGGCGTGCCGATGGCGATGTCGTCGCCGGCGCCGAGCCGGCTCAGGGTCGCGGCCAAGGCCGCATGCACGGCCATGAACAAGGTCGCATTGCGGCCTTGCGCGAGTGCGAGCAGGTGTGCGTGGGTGTCGGCGTCGACGGCGAACGACAGACGCCGACCGCGATGGCTCGCCGCCGGTGGGTGTGGCCGGTCGCGTGGCAGCGCGATGCGCTCCGGCAAGCCGGCGAGGGTGTTGCGCCAGTAGCCGATCTGTTGCGCGATGGTGCTGTCGGCGCGACGCTCGTCGCCGAGCCACTGCCGTTGCCAAAGAGTGTAGTCGGCGTACTGCACCGGCAGCGGTATCCATGCCGGCGGCTGGCCTCGCAGCCGCGCGGCATAAGCGCAGGCGAGATCGCGCGCCAGCGGCGCCAGCGAGGCGCCGTCGCCGGCGATGTGGTGCAGCAACAGCAGCAGAACGTGCCGTTGCGGAGCGAGCCGGAACAACTGCGCGCGCAGCGGCAGTTCCCGGCTCAAGTCGAAGGCATAAGCGACCGCGGCGTTGAGCGCCGCCGGCAAGTCGGCCTCATCGAGTTCGCTCGTCGCCAGGCGCAATTCGGCGCGGTCGAGCACGCACTGCTGCGGCGTATCGGTGAGCGGGACGATGCTGCGCAGGCTTTCGTGGCGCGCGATCAGATCGTTGAGGGCGCATTCGAGCGCGTCCGCATCGAGCTCGCCCTGCAGATGCAAGGCCAGCGGGATGTTGTAGGTGACGCTGGGGCCCTGCAACTGGTGCAGGAACCACAGGCGCTGCTGCGCGAACGACAACGGCAAGGTCGCCGGCCGCTCCTTCCGTCGCAGTGGCGGGCGCGTGCGTACGCCGCCCGCGAGACGCTGGGCCAGGGCCGCGACCGTCGGCGCCTCGAACAGGCTGCGCAGCGCGACTTCGCTGCCGAGTTCGGCGCGGATCCGGCCGATCAGCCGGGTGGCCAGCAGGGAATGCCCGCCGAGGGCGAAGAAGTCGTCGTCGATGCCGACGCGTTCCAGTCCGAGGACTTCGGCGAACAGCGTGCACAGCGTCTGCTCGGCTGCGGTGCGCGGTCCGCGGCCGCCGGCCCGCGCGGCATCGGGCGAGGGCAGGGCGCCGCGGTCGAGCTTGCCGTTCGCGGTCAGCGGCAGGCGGTCGAGCGCTACGAAGGCGACCGGCAGCATGTACTCGGGTAGTTGCGCGGCGAGCGTCGTCCGCAGCGAGTCGGTATCGATGCGGTCGCCGACCAGGTAGGCCACCAGCCGCTTCTGCCCCGGGCGGTCTTCGCGCGCGACGACGAGGTTGTGCGGCCAACCGGCGCGGGCGAGCGCGGCCTCGATCTCGCCGAGTTCGATGCGGAAGCCGCGGATCTTGACCTGCTGGTCGATGCGGCCGACGAATTCGATGCGACCGTCGCGCCAACGCACGCGGTCGCCGGAGCGGTACATGCGCTGGCCGGTCGCGAAGGGGTTGGCGATGAAACGTTCGGCGCTGAGGGCGGGGCGCCGCAGATAGCCGCGCGCCAGGCCGGCGCCGGCGATGTACAGCTCGCCGGACACGCCGGCCGGCACCGGCCGCAGCGCTTCGTCGAGCACGTAGACCTGCCGGTTGTCGAGCGGCGTGCCGATCGGGACATTGTGCGTGTGTTCGCCCAATGCCGCGATCGCGCCGCTCAGAGCGAAGGTGGTGGTCTCGGTGGGGCCATAGCAGTGCACCAGACGCAGATGCGGATGCCTCGCCCGCAGGCGCCGCACCGTATCGACCGACAGCACTTCGCCGCCGGTCCAGGCTTGGGCCAGGCCGGCGAACAAGTCCGGCGCGGCCTCGGCGAATTCGTGGAACAGGCCGGTAGTCAGCCACAAGATCGACAACCGATGGCGGGCGATGAGCCGGCGGAAATCGTCCACATCGAGCACACCAGGCGGCGCGACCACGATGCGCCCGCCGTTCAACAGCGGCACCCACAGCTCGTAGGTCGACGCGTCGAAGGCGTGGGTCGAATGCAGCAGCACGGTCTCGTGGCCGCTGGCGAAACGGCGGTCGCGGGCGAACTCGACCACGTCGCGCTGGCGCACGGCCACGCCCTTGGGCACCCCGGTCGAGCCGGAGGTGTACATCACGTAAGCCAGTTGCTCG